>JACCVK010000273.1 GCA_013698195.1 Actinomycetota bacterium
CGTCAGGAGTCACGTCGCCCGCAATCTCGTAGATCGTCTCCACGAAGTGATCCCCGAGCTGCTTCGAGTGTGCCCGGACCATCTCCTCGTCGGGGGCCGCGTAGACGCAGAACGACTTGGGCGTTCCCTCGGCGTCCAGGACGACGTGGCTGTGCTCCCACACGATCTCGGGGAAGCAGTAGTGCCCGATGGCCTTGGAGCGCGTGGCGACCGTCGGGAGCGTGTCCATGTCGACCGTGTACGTCCTCTCGACCAGGTATCTCGGCATGGGGGGATCTTACAGTGGCACCGCCCAGCACTCAATCGCCCCGGGCGCCCGGAGGCTCAGTCCGGCGAGATGTTCCAGTTCACCCGGAACAGGTTGTCGGGGTCGTACTTGCGCTTGAGCTCGGCAAGCCGGCCGTAGTTCTCGCGGTATGTCGAGCGCACTCGCTCCTGCCCCTCGTCCATCAGCATGTTCACGTACCCGCCACCCATCGAATACGGGTGCAGCGCGTCCCAGTAGTCACGAGCCCACTGCTTGGCGGGCTGCACGTTGTCCGGGTCGGGATCGACGCCGACGGTGACCTGCACCCACCGAGCGTCCCGGTAGCTGAACGCCGTCGCGTCGCTCGCTACCCGCGCCGCTGCTCCGTCGGCCGGGTACAGGTGCAGCGTGGACTTCGGCGTCGGCAACCGCTCGGCGAAGTCCGCGTGAATCGCGACCGCCGCGTCCGGGATCTCGGCCACGTAGTCAGATCGCCAGTACCAGTGGTCGCCGGCCGGGTATAGACCGTCGAACGCGGAATTGAGCGCAGGAAGCGGCATCTCCATCAGGCCCGGAAGATCGGGCTCGAGCTCACGTACGGGTCTGTACACCTCGTCGGCCGCCGCGGCGGCGCCTGCATAGCACCAGACGACGCCGCACATCTTCTGGAAGTGGAACTGCTCCGGGAAGGGCAGCGCCGGCGGGATCGTGTGGATGGCGAAGAACCCGTTCAGCTCGTCCGGCGCGGTCGGCAGGAACTCGCGATACCAGGAGAGGATCTCCTCGGTGCGATCGAGCGACCAGAACGTCGGGCCGCCGACGATCGTCGACACCGGGCTCAGGCGGAAGGTGAAGGACGTGACGACACCGAAGTTGCCGCCGCCGCCCCGAAGCGCCCAGAAGAGGTCGTCGTTGCGATCCTCGGTCGCCGTCACGAAGCTGCCGTCGGCCAACACGACGTCGGCCGCAAGCAGGCTGTCCACCGACAGACCGAGAGTCCGCGTCAGGTTGCCGACGCCGCCGCCCAGCGTCAGGCCTCCGACGCCGGTCGTCGAGATGATCCCGAACGGCGCGGCCAGGCCGAAGGCATGGGTTGCATGATCGACTTCACCGAGGAGCGTGCCGCCCAGCACTCGCGCGACGCGTTCGCCGGGATCGACGAGCACCCCCCGCATGAGGGAAAGGTCGATCACGAGCCCGTCCTCGACGCTCCCGAGACCTGCGCCGCTGTGGCCACCGCCGCGGACGGCGATCTGAAGGCCACTCTCCCGACCGAAGCGAACCGCTTCGATGACGTCGGCGACGTCCACGCAGCGTGCGATCAAACGTGGACGCCTGTCGATCATCGCGTTGTAGAGCGCGCGGGCCTCGTCGTACTCGGGGTGACTCGCATCGAGGACGTCGCCCCGGAGCGAGCCCGCGAGCTCTTGGCGCAGGGTCGCCTCGGTCATGGGACTCTTCGCATGGTCGCCCTGAGACTACGCCCAGACCCACGCCTTCGGCAACCGTACGAGGGCGGCTCTACGCGGACTCTTCGGCGAGCTCTTCGAGCTCGTCGGACATCGCACCGCCGCTCGTCAGGAGCGTCGGCTTGAGGCCCTTCGCGATCGTCTCCTTCGTGATCACGCACTTCGTCACGTCGGTACGTGAAGGGAGCTCGAACATGACGTCGAGGAGCGCCGACTCGATGATGGAGCGAAGCCCGCGGGCACCCGTTTCGCGCTCGAGGGCGCGATCGGAGATCTCCCAGAGCGCGTCCTCCGTGAAGACGAGCTCGATCGAGTCATACCCGAAGAAGCGCTGGTACTGGCGTGTGAGCGCGTTCTTCGGCTCAGTGAGAATCGCGACGAGGTCTTCGCGTCTGAGCTGGTGCACCGCCGAGATCACTGGCAGCCGCCCGACGAACTCGGGGATGAGACCAAAGGACATCAAGTCTTCGGGCATGACCTTGGCGAGCATCTCCGCGCTCTCCTCCGAGTTCCGCGAGCGGACATCGGCGCCGAAGCCGACCGCGTTCTTGCCCATGCGGTGCTCGATGATCCGGTCGAGCCCGGCAAACGCACCGCCGCAGATGAAGAGGATGTTCGTCGTGTCGATCGACAGGAACTCCTGGTGCGGATGCTTGCGCCCGCCCTGCGGCGGAACCGAGGCTACCGTGCCTTCGAGGATCTTGAGCAGCGCCTGCTGGACGCCTTCGCCCGAGACGTCGCGCGTGATCGACGGGTTGTCCGCCTTGCGCGCGATCTTGTCCACCTCGTCGATGTAGATGATCCCGGTCTCGGCCTTCTTGATGTCGAAGTCGGCGGCCTGGATCAGCTTCAAGAGGATGTTCTCGACGTCTTCGCCGACGTAGCCTGCCTCCGTGAGCGCGGTCGCGTCGGCGATCGCGAACGGCACGTTCAGGATGCGCGCGAGCGTTTGCGCGAGGAGCGTCTTGCCACAGCCGGTCGGCCCCAGGAGAAGGATGTTCGACTTTTGGAGCTCGACCTCCGCCTCCTCGAGGCCCATGCGAACGCGCTTGTAGTGGTTGTACACCGCCACCGCGAGCGTCCGCTTCGACTCCTCCTGCGAGATGACGTAGTCGTTCAGGACCGAGTAGATGTCGAGCGGCTTCGGGAGGTTGTCGAGGTCGAGCTGGGCCGGCCCTGTCAACTCCTCGTCGATGATCTCGTTGCAGAGGTCGATGCACTCGTCGCAGATGTAGACACCTGGACCAGCGATGAGCTTTTTGACCTGCCGCTGAGACTTCCCGCAGAAGCTACAGAGGAGTTGTTCGTTTCCCTCGCTCGCTCGAGCCACGTGTCTCCTTTTACTCCGATTTCGGCGTTTCGGGTAGGGGGAATTACCCTTCGCGGTGGTCGAGCACGGTGTCGATGATCCCGTACTCCTTGGCTTCCTCGGAGGTCATGAAGTAGTCGCGGTCGGTGTCGTGCTGCACTTTCTCGATCTCCTGACCCGTGTCCTCCGCGATGATCTCCTCGATCCTGCGCTTGAGATTGATGGTCTCCCGGGCCCGTCTCTCGATGTCGGCGGCTTGTCCACCGGGACCGTAGGGCGACCAGATCTGATGAATGAGGATCTTGGAGTTCGGCAGCGCGAGCCGCTTTCCCTTTGCCCCTCCTGCAAGAAGTACCGCACCCATCGACATCGCGATACCGACGCAGATCGTCGACACGTCCGGCTTGATGTACTGCATCGTGTCGTAGATCGCGAGGCCGGAGTACACGTCTCCACCCGGCGAGTTCAGGTAAATGCGGATGTCCTTGTCCGGCTCCTCCGACTCGAGATGAAGAAGCTGGGCGATCACGAGGTTCGCAATCTGGTCGTCGATGGGAGTGCCGAGAAAGATGATCCGCTCGTTGAGCAAGCGCGAGTAGATGTCGAACGAGCGCTCGCCGCGCGACGTCTGCTCGATCACCATCGGAATCAGAGGGCTCATTCAGGCTCCTTGCTGCCGGGGGTCCACAACTTCGCTTCGGTCTTGGGTTTCTCCTTGTCGGGCGTCCAGAGCTTCTCCCGCGCCTCGGCGAGGTCGGGAGCGATCGGCTTCACGTCCGCGATGAGCCGGTCGAGCGCCGCGCGGAGCCGGAGATCCTCGCGGATCGACTCTTGCTGGCCGTGCGCCCAGACGTCTGCGATGAGGCCCTCGGGGTCTTCCTCGCCCGCCTGTACGGCCTCTTCGCGCAGGTATGCCTTGACGTCGTCGTCCGAGACCACGAGCTCGGCGCGCTCGGCGAGCGCCTCGAGCGCAAGCTCGCGCGCGACCGAGACTGCGGCCTCGAGCACCATCTGGCGCTGAAGGTCTTCCGCGGTCGTCCCGCTCGCCTGCATGTACGCCTCCAGCGAGATGCCCCGGCGCTCGAGCGAGCGGACGAACCCTGTGAGGAGATCGGACGCGCGGGACTGGACGAGCGGGAGGGCCGGCTGCACGTTGGACTTGGTGACGAGCTCGTCGACGGCCGCCATCCGGTAGTCCGCGTCGATCTCCGCGTCGAGCTGCTCGCGGAACGTCGCCTCGACGCTCGCTCGCAGCTCCTCGAGCGTGTCGAACTCGCTCGCAGCGCGCGCGAGCTCGTCGCCCAGCGGAGGGAGAATCTTCTCGTTGACGTCGCGCAGCGTCACCTCGACGTTGCCGCTGACGCCGTCCGCACGCTGGTAGGCGACGGCTTTCACGTCGCCGGGTGACGCACCCACAAGCGCCTGCTCGAGCTCGCCGGCAAGCCGGCCCGCGCCAAGCTCGACGACGGTGTCACGCTGTGCCTCGCCCTCGGGGTCGACGATGTCGATGACGACGGTGTCGCCGATCTGTGCCGGACGACCTTCGGCCGGGGCAAGCTCGGCAACGGCTTCACGGAGCGTCTCGATCTCCGCGTCGACGGCGTCCTGCGGCACCTCGACCTCTTGGCGGGGCACCTCGAGGGTCGTCCAATCGACGATCTCGGGCAGCGGCTGTACCTCGACGGTCGCCGCGAAGCTCCAAGGCTCGTCCGCAGAGCTCGGCAGCACGAACTCGAACTGAGGATCGGCGATCGGGCGCACGCGGTTGCGCGCTGCAGCGCTCCAGAACCAGCCGCCAATGTGGCTGTCGACGGCCTCCGAGTAGATCCGCTCTTTCCCGAGCCGCGAGATGAGCACGGGCTCCGGGATCCTTCCCTTGCGAAAACCGGGGAGCTTGACGCTCTCGGACAGATCCGAGACTGCGTGCTCGACCGCGTGCTTCACCTGCGCGGTCGGCACCTCGACCGTCAGGCGGACGCGATTCTCCCCGAGCTCCTCGACCGTCGTCACGGAGCAATTCAACCAGCATGACGCCGAGTGCCGGGGAACGAGCAGCGGACGAGTAGTCGTCGAGCGCCAGTCGGACACCGAAGTACGATCGACCTGTGACGGAGCGCTACGACGCGATCGTGGTCGGCGTCGGCGGCATGGGCAGCGCGGCGCTCTATCACCTCGCGCGTCGCGGGAAGCGTGTGCTCGGGCTCGAGCGCTTCGACGTGCCCCATGAGCTCGGGTCGTCCCATGGCTACACACGGATCATCCGGCTCGCGTACTTCGAGCACTCCGACTACGTCCCGCTGGCGCGGCGCGCGTACGAGCTGTGGCGCGAGCTCCAGACCGAGGCCGGCGAGCAGCTGCTCCACATCACCGGAATCGTCGAGGGCGGCACTCGGATCTATGACGGCGTCCTCCGCTCGTGTGCCGACCACGATCTTGCGCACGAGGCGCTCGACGGACGCGAGGTCGGTCGACGGTTCCCGGCCTACCGTCTGCCTCCCGAGCTTCCGGTCGTGTTCCAGCCCGACGGCGGCTTCGTGCTCCCGGAGCGCTGCATCGTCTCGCACGTGAGCGGTGCCCTCGCGCACGGTGCGACCGTGCGCGCTCGCGAGCGGGTGCTCGAGTGGGAGGACACCGGGAACGGCGTTCGCGTGCGCACCGACCGCACTATCTTCGAAGCGGACCGGCTCGTGCTGACCGCCGGAGCCTGGTCACAGTCGGTCGCCCGGCTGCCCCCGGGCATGGTGCGCGGCGTGCGCCAGGCGCTCGCGTGGCTTCAGCCGAGCCGGCCCGAGCTCTTCACACCCGAGCGCATGCCGGTCTTCAACCTCGAACTCGACGACGTGCACTTCTACGGCTTCCCTGCGTTCGTCGTCCCTGGTCTCAAGCTCGGCCGCTACGACCTCAGTGGTGACAGCGGAGACCCGGACGCGATCGCGCGCGAGCCCACGCTCGAGGATGAGCTGCCACTGCGCGCGTTCGCAGAGCGCTATTTCCCCGATGGCGCCGGGCCCACGCTTGCTCTCAAGACCTGCCTCTTCGAGCCCTCGCCCGACGAGCACTTCCTGATCGACGTCCACCCCGACGCCCCCTCGGCGGTGGTCGGAGCCGGATTCTCGGGACATGGCTTCAAGTTCTGCTCAGTCGTCGGTGAGATCCTCGCCGACCTCGCACTCGACGGAGAGACGCGCCACGACATCCGCTTCCTGCGCTTGAGCCGCTTCCACGACGAGCTCGCGTAGCTCTGCCCGCACCAGACGCTTGTCTGCCGTCGGCGTCCCCTCGTAGTGAGTGCGGGCGGGAGGACTCGAACCTCCAAGGACCGAAGCCCAACGGGACCTAAACCCGTCGCGTCTGCCAATTCCGCCACGCCCGCGGGTCCCTCAGGATAGGCGCCGGCCAGGGCGCCCGGCCACGCGCGACGACGGATTAGTACCGGCCGACGAGGATGGCGAAGGTCTCGCGAACGCTCTCGAGGACGAGCCCCACGAGGAACACAATGGCAACGACGGCCGCGGCGCCGTAGATGTCACCTGTCGCCGAGAGCTGGAGGAGCGCAGCGAAGCACCCGACGACGAAGAAGGCGGTCGAGAGAGGGCGGCGAGTGTACGTGCCGAGCCCCAGCCCGACGAGGAACGCGGCGCCGAAGACCACGATCCCAAGCGTCATGCGGCGAGGGTAGGACCGGCGTCGGACGGACTGGACCGGCACACCGCGACTCGTCATACTCGCGCCCGTGCGAGGAGAGGGCACCGGCCCCGCCGCTCGAGAGCCTGGGTTGCGGGAGACGTTCGACGCCGGCCGGCGTGAGCTCGCCCTCTACGTCATCGCGGGAGCCGTCTACGTCGCGATCGGGGTCGCGTTTCCGGAGTTCCTCTTCTCGTGGGTCGTCGCGGGCGGATACCTGCTGGTTTGCGTCATCCTCTTGCCCGCCGTTGTGCGTCGGCTTCGAAGCCCATGAGCTGGGCGGCCCACGATCTCGAGCCATACGTCATCCAGAAGCACCTGGGACGCAAGATCGCGTTCGTCCCGCTTCTCGTCGGCTCCTACGCGCCGGACATGCTTTCGAAATGGTTCGTCTACGGCGTCTCGCTCGCGGACATCGAGCTGAAAGCAGACACTCCCGCTCAGTTTCACCGCGGGTGGCCGGGCGCGGGATTCACCCATTCGCTCCTGTTCGGAGTGCTCGTCGGCCTGATCCTGTACGCAATCTGGCGCAACAAGGTGGTCGCGTACAGCTTCGTGATCGGTCAGTGGGCCCACGCGCTCACGGACACGGGTGACACGGTCGGGTCGATGCTTCTCTTCCCCCTTACCGACCACCTGTTCGCGCTCGGAGCCTGGGCATACGCCGGCCAAACCGGACGCTACGTCGATGCGGGCGCGTATTTCAGCGGGCTCGGGTTCGTCTGGGACGGAGTGTTCGTGGTCTGGGGAATCCTGAGCTGGCGCGTGCTCACCCGCGGCTACTTTCGAGACACCGTCGCGGTCGCCGACCCGTTCTGGCGCTGGGCGGGCCGTTATCTCTCGGAGACGACGCTCGTCATGCTCTACCGCGCGTCGTTCTTCTATGGCGTAGCCCGCTGGACGGCATGGCTCATTTGGGCGCACGTGGTCCGCTCGTTCGCCTTCGACCTGCGCTGGGGCGGTCCTCGCTGGGTGCCCCGCATCTACGCGGACGAGCTGAACGCCGCGCCGGCGTGCAAATGCCCCGGTTGCTGCTCGATGCGGCCTCGACTCGGCTTCTACGGCGCCGTGGCGTTGTGCGCCGTTGCGAAGGGACGGTCGGCGTCGTTGCGGGGGGCGCTTGCCGGGGCGCCGCGGCGGAGGATGCTCAAACGGAGACGGAGGCTCAAGCAACGACGGCGAGAAGCCGAAAACTAGGACATCGTGTCTCTGCGGCGGGTCTCGGTGGTCTTGGCACTGACCGTGGCCTTCGCAGGCCTGGTCGCGCTGGGGATCGCGTTGCTCGTCACCTCCCCAGGCGACGAGGTGAATCGCGTGTTCTCACTCTGGATCTACCAGGCGCTCGTCGTGCTCTCGGTGGCGATCGCCGCTGCTCGCGCGATAAGCGTTAGACGCGACCGACTTGCCTGGTCCGTCATCGCCTTCTCGCTCGCGTGTTCGGCATTCGCCGAGATCTACTACGAAGCGTTCGAGCCCGAGGCCTACCCCTCTATCGCCGACGTTGCCTGGCTGGCCTTCTACCCGGTCCTGTACGTCGGGATGGTTCTGCTCGTCAGGAAGCGAGCCCGTTCGATCGCGGCCTGCGATGCGTACATCGCGATGACGTCGTCGCGCCCATTCCGGCTCCCGCGCTCGTCCGAGGATGCGCTCGCCGAGCTCGAGCGAGCCGCGGGCACGCAGTTCGACCCGAACGTCGTGCGAGTCCTGGCGGCAAACGTGCGGGACGGGCAGGAGGCGGAGGACGCCGCGTAAGGCGACCGGGGCCGTCTGCCGCTACCTTCTCTGAGCCTGGCCCCGTAGCTCAGCGGATAGAGCAGCAGACTTCGAATCTGCGGGCGGAGGTTCGACTCCTCCCGGGGCCATCATCGAAAGTACTGCAAATGAGGTGTCGCACGCGGACCTCGGACACGCCGAGATGGCTGTGGGGCAACGTGTGGGGCAACAAGCTCGGACGCGGGTCGCCGGGTCGCGGTGGTGGGCCCCTATGTCAACGAGGTAGGGGATCAGAGCTTCTCGGGCTCATCGAGGAGCGGGACAAGCTCACGGGCCTGCCGTTCGTTCGGAGTGTCAACCGTGGTTGACAGACTCCCGGCGACCTGCGCAGCCTCGATCAACTGGTGGCCGCGCTGGCGAGAGAACCCCCAACGCTCACGGCAA
The DNA here is from genome assembly GCA_013698195.1 of Actinomycetota bacterium. Classification (GTDB taxonomy): domain Bacteria; phylum Actinomycetota; class Thermoleophilia; order Gaiellales; family Gaiellaceae; genus GMQP-bins7. The sequence continues at coordinate 8,867 of JACCVK010000273.1, forward strand.
TACGTCTCGAACGTCTCCAGGCACGAGACGTGCGAGATCCTCCGCGCGATGCGGGAGAACGGAGAGCGCGTGTCCTTGGCGCTGACCTTCGCAACCTCGTTTCGCGTGGAACGAGGTTGCCGAGAGCCCTGCCCTTCTCCCTTCTCCACGTTCCTGGCGACAGCGCTAGCTGCGCGCTGATCGTCGCTGGCGGTGCGCAGCAACACGGCAGCGCGTTCCGCAGAAGCGAGCGTCCAAGCGCTTCGGGATGAAGTTCTCCCCGCACTGCTCGCAAGCGCGGGCGGCGGCGACAACGCTGTTCGGGGGGCGCGGAACCTCACCATGATTCCGTGAGAAGCGCCAGGACGCGCCCTCCGGCGCTTCTTTTCCGAGGATGACCAGATTGGCGTCCACCGACCGCATGTAGGACACGGGGACTCTTTCAGCAGTTCTTCCAGGTACGCCTCGGTGTAGACCTTCCTCTTCTTCTTCGGCGTGAACGTCCCCGTACCGACACCCGCCTCGCGTGCCGCCGCCGCCACGCTGATCTCGCCCCGCTTCATCTTCTGTAGCGTCTTCGGACTCCGCTTGGCGATGAGTTTGGCCGCTGCAACGCTCGTACGACACCGACGAGATCGCCAGCTTTCTCTCTCGCCTCGCCGCTTGCTTCCGCCGCGATCGGCGGAAGCAAAACGCCGCCCTGCCCACCACGCTGCCGCTCCCGCGCCTCCTCCTCCAACCTCGGCAGGAGGTCGAGCGCGAGCGCTGCACGCTGGGCGATCGTTAGATGGCGGCTCGGCGGAGCGTGCCGCGTTGCGCCGATCCGTAACGCTCACTTACCCGCCTTCGTCCCCGAGGAGGCTCGCCTCGCCTGCCGCCGTGCCTTGAACACCATGACGCCCTGACGCCCAGTCCAATGGGACGAGCTTGCCGCGATAGAGTCGCGGCTCATGTGGAACCTCGCCCAGCGGCTTCGACCGCAGGGTGTGCTCTGGCATAACCGAGACTTCCTGTGCCTCTGGTCAGGGCAGACGATCAGCCAGTTCGGGAGCCAGATCACCGGTCTTGCGCTGCCGCTCGTCGCGATCCTCCTGCTCGATGCGAGCGCCTTCGAGGTTGCCGCACTCGGCGTCGTCGAGTTCGTGCCCTTCATCCTGTTCTCGCTCCCCGCTGGTGCCTGGGTCGATCGCCTCCGCCGACGCCCCATCCTCATCGTCGCCGACTGGGGGCGGGCGGTCGGCCTCGCGACCGTACCCCTCGCGTACTTCCTTGACGCACTTACGATGGGCCAGCTCTACGTTGTGGGCTTCGTGGTCGGAGCGTTCACGGTCGTCTTCGACGTTTCGTACCAGTCGTATCTGCCGTCTTTGGTGGAGCGCGATGAGCTCCCCGACGCCAACGGGAAACTCGAGGTGACCCGCTCCGCAGCGCAGACCGCAGGACCTGGGGCGGCGGGCGTGCTCATCAGCGCATTCAGTGCGCCTTTCGCAATCCTCATCGACGCGATTAGCTTCTTGGCTTCGGCCTTGTTCGTTACAGCGATCCGACGCGAGGAGTCTCTTCCCGAGAGGGAGGCCACTGAGAAAGGGCGACTCCGATCAGAGATCGCAGTGGGGCTGCGCTTCGTCGTCCGGCACCCGATCATGCGCCCGAACCTCATCTACGTCTCGCTCTCGAACTTCTTCTACAGCGCTGTCTTTTCGATCTACCTCGTGTACGCCGTCCGCGACCTCGACCTCTCGGCAGCGACGATCGGCATCATCGGCTCTCTCGGAAGCCTTGGCACGCTGGCCGGAGCAATCGTCGCGTCGCGCCTCGGGCGGGACTTCGGGACCGGGCCGGTCATGATTGGCGCCGCAGCAGCGGGCAACTTCTCGCTCTTCTTCATTCCGCTCGCAAGTGGCACGCTCGTCATCCCGTTGCTCGTCGCCTCAGGGCTGATCCTCGGCTTCAGCGCGGTCGTCTACAACGTCGTCGGGATCAGCCTCTCGCAGCAGATCACGCCGGACCGGATGCTCGGCCGCATGAACGCCTCGCGCAGGTTCGTGGTGTGGGGTGTCATCCCGCTCGGGATGCTCGGGGGTGGAGCGCTCGGAACTGCGATCGGGCTGCGCGAGACCATGTGGATCGCTGCGGGTTGCTGCTCGCTGTGCTTCCTTACGCTCTTCGCGTCGCCGCTACGGGCGATCAGGACCGTTGCCGACGCTGAGCAGCTCGTGGGCGGCTACAACGAGCGTTTCACCCTGAGCAGCGCGTCAACCTCAGACTGAAAGGGACGGGGGCCGAACACCATGACGACCCTGACGCTTGCTCACGGGACACCGTCACGACAGGCCGAGCTGGGGTCGCAGCCGCTCGGGGATCCAGCCAGGTTCGAGTGCCTCGATCACGGCGACTGCGTGGTGAGGCGACTGAAACCAGAGAACCTCGCCCGTTTCGAGGCGGATCGGTTCGACACGCACGATGAACGTCTCCTCGGCCACAGGGACGCCGCCCTGAGCCTCTACTCCGGCGGAGATCGCACGTCGATCCGGGAACTCCTTGGCATCGAGCGCGGTCCTTCGACGCGCAGCGAGTTGAGCGCGTTGCCGCCTGCGCTTCTTCTCCCTCTTGTTCATGGGCCGAGGGTACTGAGCACCGGGGCGACGACGAGACGAGGAATGGCGGTCGGAGGCGTTGGCGAGCTTCACGTCTTCTGCCCGGAGTGTTGGGAGCGCGAGTTCGGAGAGGGCTTGACTCACGAGAGGGCTTGAGCCGGGGCAACGCGCGGGGCAACAAGACCCCCAGAGAACGGACGAGATCGAAGTGACGCTCAAGCGCCAGATGCTCGCGCTGCCGCTGGAAATGCCCAGATCAGCCGAGGTCACACGAGACGCCATGGGAACTTCGAATCTGCGGGCGGAGGTTCGACTCCTCCCGGGGCCATCCGTCGCCAGCGCCACGACCCGAAGGGAGCTAGCCGAGCGGAACGGTGTCGACCGCACGCACCTTGCCGTTCACCCGGAGCGTCAGCTTGAAGGCCCCGCCGTCGCTCTGGCCGATCCGGATCAGCCACGTCCCGAGGCGCTGCACCGTTCCCTTGAGCTGGCCGCGCGGGCCGGGCTCCTCTGCGCAGGTGACCTGACTCGAGAAGTTCGTCTTCACGACGTTGCAGAGTCGAAACCGCTCGCCGCGGAACGAGCTCGGCGACCAGCCGACCGCGGTGAGCACGTTTCCGACGCGCGCTTGCGTCGCTTCCTTACCCGAAGGGTTCCGCAGGATCAGGCCCCAGGGCGACCGTCGACCGCCGCCCCTTCCCGCGAGCTGACAGCCGAGCCCGTTGCGATCCGCGTCAAGGCGGTACGGATCTGCTCCGACGACGCGAATCGGCTTCTTCGCGTTCGCGATCTGACCGCAGTCGAGATCCTTCCTCACGGGAAGGCACGGCGAGTAGCCGCGTGTGCACGCTGCGACGTCGCTCACGACGACGAACCCCGGAGCGGCGATGCCCGCGAGCGCGGCCAGGACGCCCACGACCAGTGCGAGCCGGATCACGCCCGGCATCGTAGGCAGAGGTGAAGACGCGCCGGCGCCGTAAGCGCGGTCGAGCTTTCAGATGGGGTCAGGACCTGCAGGGGAGCGGTTTCCGTCCCGGCAGAGGTGGTAACCACAGTTGAGTGAACCGCGTGCGCGCCCATCCGCGCGCCAGAACCGCTTGGCCCGGCCGCCCGTATCACCTCTATGAGCAAACGACCAAGGGAGAGACCACGGATGAGGAGACTTCTCGCACTCGCGCTCGTCGGCATGCTTGCGATCACCGCGCTCGCCGGCGCCGCGACCGTCTATCCGAAGCGGATCGAGCTTCCCGACGGGTTCCAGCCCGAGGGCATCGCGATCTCGGGTGACCAGTTCTACGTCGGCTCGATCCCGACTGGAGCCGTCTACGGCGCAACCTCCGCACCGGCGCGGGAGCGATCCTCGTTCCCGCGCAGAGCGGGCGGGCGTCGATCGGCATGAAGGTGGATCGCGGCCGGATCTTCGTCGCCGGCGGGAACACCGGCAGCGCCTTCGTCTACGACGCGGGGAGCGGAGCCAACATCACGAGCTACCAGCTCTCGACCGGCGGCAGCTTCATCAACGACGTCGTCGTGACGAAGAACGCCGCTTGGTTCACGGACTCATCGAAGCCCGTGCTCTACCGCGTCCCTCTGGGCTTGGCGGCCGACCGGGCGCCGCCTCCGGTGTGCGCACCGTGACCCTCACGGGCGACTACCGGCAGGTCGAGGGCTTCAACCTGAACGGCATCGACGCGCTTCCGAACGGCAAGGCTCTCGTCGTCGTCCAGTCGGCGACCGGGAAGCTCTTCGCGGTCAGCCTGAAGGGCGTGACGAGGGAGATCGAGCTCGCGAACGGCGAAAGTCCCGAACGGCGACGGCATCCTCCTCGACGGTCGCACGCTGTACGTCGTCCAGAACCGCTTGAACGTCATCGCGAAGATCAAGCTCTCGGTGAATACGCGAACGGGTCGCGTGGTCAAGCGGATCACGGATCCGGAGTTCGACGTCCCGACGACGATCGCGGTGCGTGGCAGGTTCCTCTTCGCGGTCAACGCGCGCTTCGGCACGACGCCCACGCCGACGACGGACTACTGGATCACGCGTATCTCGAAGTAGTCACGGCTTGCCGCCGTAGCGGCGGGCGCGGCGCGATTCGCGCGTGCGCGCCCGCCAGCGGCGCTTCAGCTCGCGATGCTCGCGCGTTCCCGTTCGCGTCCTTACGAAGCGAAGCTCGCGCTGGAGCTTGAAGTAGCTCGCCCAGTGCTCCGGGTCGAGCCGGCTACCCGAGAACGGCCGAGACAGCCGATCCGGAGACCCAGCAAGGAACGGCTGCCAAGCCCCACTCGTCCTCGGTTGCTCTCGGCTGATCTGGACGCTGGCCGAACTTCGAATCTGCGGGCGGAGGTTCGACTCTTCCCGGGGCCATCATCGAAAGTACTGCAATGACCCGTCGCCCCTGGGCCTCGAACGCCGAGATGGCTGAGGGCAACGTGTGGCGGTGAGAGCGATCTCACCTACCGGAGTAAGGAGACGGCATCAATGCTTGCTCCACGATCTCCAGCACTGCTTCGGCGTCGAAGGGCTTTTGTATGAAGGTTCTGGCGCCTAGCGCGAGTGCCCGGTCGCGTGCCTCGGGGGCGGTTCGTGCACTAATGACGATGACCGGAATACCTCAGGTGGTGCCAGAATGAGCACGTGGTTAGCGCGAGGAGCCGATCGTGACTGAATGGGGAGTGATTCCGGCGATCCGCGTGCGGGACATGGCGGAAGCTCTCGCCTTCTATCGCGGGCCGCTCGAGTTCACCCTCGACCGCGGTGGCGACGGCGAGAGCAATTCATCCCTCACACGCGGTGATGCTCACGTGATGATCGAGACGGTGGCCGATCACTACGGCGACGAGTACAACGCTGCGATCCGGGAACGCCTGGGAACCCCTTCGTGCATCGCCCTGTACATGGAAGCCTCAGATCTGGCCGCGTTTCATTCCAGGCTCGAAGCAGCCGGCGTACGGATCGTCGATCCGCTCGCCGAGCGACCGTGGGGTCAGGAGGAGTTCACCGTGGAAGATCACGAGGGCAACTGGCTGACCTTCTGGAAGAAGGCCGGTACGGACTGACCAAGCTGCTCGCCTCCACAAGCGGAGGATGCGTTCACCCTGCCTCATGCCAGCACCTAGGTCGTCCGCTCCGCCGCGCACCAGCGAGGTCTCCGGCGGGCCGCGCGACGGAAGCCGCATGTAGGCCGTCGAGAGGCGAGCCGAGGCTGTCGAGCCAGGTGAAGCCGACAGCCCCGCAGTCGCCTCGCCGACCGTCGACGGGTTACTTCGAACGAGCGGCGGCTCGTTTTCGGGCAGTGCGGGATGGCTTCGTCGGCGTTCGTCCGTTTGCGACTTCGCCGGTTGGCGCTTTCGGCATGCCTGCCTTCACGCGCAGCTTCTCTGCGATCTCGGCGATCTCCTCGGGCGCGTAATCGGGAGCAAAGACGGCCGGTTGGGAGGGAAGGTCGTGCGCCGGCACGCCTTCAGGCGCCTCGTCGATGACAACGAGATCCTCGCCGGTCTCGGGATGTGGACCATTGAAGACAGCCGCGAGCTCGAGGTAGTCGTTGGGCGAGAATCTGTACAGGCGCAGATGATCGCCGCGCTTGATGTGCGGCCTGCACTCCGGAATCTTCTCCGTCGGGATCCGGGGCGTTGGGAAGAGCTTCGTGAGGTCGGCGCCCGTCAAGCGCTCCACCGCTCGCGCGTAGGCGACCTGGTGGACACCGCCCCGAACGAGGAGGTACCCGGTCAGCGCGCGCGCCGCCGGATGCTCGACCATCTCATACACCTTGAGCTTGTTGTTTCGCGCTCCGGTTTCCAGGAAGAAGTTGTGCGTCAGGTCTTCGACGAGGTCGCCTGACGAAAAGACGTAGTCACCGGTCCACGGACGCCCTTGCGAGTTCTGCGGCAGAGCACCCTGGCCGCCGGCGAGAAAGTGATGCGGATTGCCGACGCCCTTGAGAGACGCGAGTGGCGCCTTGTTGCGTCCGTTCGTCTCCGGGGTCGCGCCGGTGAGCATCGTGTTGATCGCAGCTGCGACGAGCTCGATGTGCCCGAACTCCTCGCCTGCGATGTTCGCGATCAGGTCGTAGAACGGGCGCGCGCCCTGTCGGTTTCGGAAGTTGAAAGACTGAAACGTGTAGTTCAAAAACGTGGACATTTCCCCGAAACGTCCACCCATGAGCTCTTGAACGGCCGCCGCGCCTGCCGGATCTGGTTCCGTCGGCGGGGGCAGCTCGGTAGCGATGCGGTCGATCCGTCGGATCATCTGTTACCTCCGTGTGTTGATGGAGCGCGTGTCATACCCATCTGCCTTCCGGCGAAACAGGACGACGTACGAGTGCGCAGCGAGCAGAAAGAAGGGTCCCGGTGGCTCATGAACACCGGGACCCCTTGTTCGCGCTGACGACGAATGCCGCGCGAAACTATGAGCTGACGGTCTCGGTGACCGACTCGCTGCTGATGCGAGTTGCGATCTTCTCGACTTCGCGAAGCGCTTCTTTCTCCTGCGCGAGGTTCTGGTCGAGGAGCTTGACCGCTCGATCCTCACCAAGTGCCTTCGCCATCCGGCGGAGACCCTCATAGGCGGCGATCTCGTAGTTCTCGGTGCGGGCGGCCGCGCCGAGATCAATCGAGTCTACGAGCGAAGAAGAAGCCTTCTCTATGAGCTCGTCGTGCTCCTGCTTCAGACCCTCGAAGCCGACGCACTCCTCTTCATGCGGCTCCTCGCCGAAAATGTCGAAGACCTGCTCCACGTTCGTCACGTGCTGCTTCGTCTCCTCGAGGTGGTTCTCGAGGCCGGACTTGAACTCTTCGTCTGAAACCTCTCCGATGAGTTTCGGAAGCGTCTCCTCCGCCAGGTTTCGCTCGACGTACAGGATGTCCCCGAGTTCGTGAAGGAAAAGCTCCTTGGGATTGCTGATCTCAGGCATGGCGGCCTCCGTAGTAGTTGGTGCAGAGCGCCTACCCGTGCAGGGCATCCACTAACCATCGCGCGATGTCCGCTTGTAGCGGCGACCCACCGACCGCAGCGGTTCGAGTCGTCAGAACAGCCTGATGAACACGTTCAGCAGGATCGTGAGAAGCACCGAGAGGACGAGGGAGATCAGTAGACAACCGGGCGAGCACCCGTACACCCGCACGCGGCCGTTCCGAAACGCTCTCGGGCCGAAGAAATCGCGCGGTGCCACGGGCGTATTTTCGACGTGTTCGAAGGGCGCAAAACCTGCTTAGCCGATCACTGCTTTCCTCCGTAGCGCCGGGCGCGCCTTGACTCGCGGGTGCGCGCCCGCCAGCGGCGCTTTAGCTCGCGATGCTCGCGCGTGCCCCGCCGCGTCCTGACGGAACGGAGCTCGCGCTGGAGCTTGAGGTAGCTCGCCCAGCGCTCTCGGTCGAGCGCACCCGTCTCGAGCGCCTCGCGGATCGCACAGTCCGGCTCCGTCTCGTGGGCGCAGTCGTTGAATCGACAGGTGCTCGCGATCTCCGCGATGTCGGCGAACGCGCTGTCGACATCTCCTTCCCACACCTGGAGCTCGCGCAACCCCGGTGTGTCCACGAGCAGCGCGCCGTTCGGCAGGACGAGCAGCTGGCGGTGGCGCGTGGTATGTCGCCCGCGCCCGTCGTTTCGCAGGTCGCCGGTGGGCATCAGCCGCCGGCCCGCGAGGCGGTTCACGAGCGTGGACTTCCCGACGCCCGACGAGCCGAGGAGCACGAATGTGTGCCGCGGACGCAGGAGTGCCCGGAGCTCCTCGATGCCCTCGCCGGTCAGGTTGCTGACGGCGAGCACGGGAACCCCGAACCCGACCGACTCCGCCTCGGTCAGCCGGTCCGGGTCGTCGAGCAGATCGAGCTTCGTGAGGACGATGACCGGATTGGCGCCGCTGTCCCAGGCCGCAACCAGGTACCGCTCGAGCCTCCGCGGGTTGAAGTCGCCGTCGAGCCCGGTGACGAGTAGCACGGTATCGACGTTGGCGGCGAGCACGTGTTCCTCGGCCTTGAGCCAGGGCGTCTTGCGCGAGACCTTCGTCCGTCGGGGGAGAACGGCCTCGATCGCCGCCCGCTCTCCGGGTGCGTCGCAGACGGCGACCCAGTCGCCGACCGCCGGCATACCGCCGAAGAGCTCGTCGTCGCGGAGCTTTCCGCGCGGGTGTGCGAGCCGCTCGTCGAGCTCGCTACGGACG
>JACCVK010000299.1 GCA_013698195.1 Actinomycetota bacterium
CCCGTGCGCTCGTCGAGGAGGAGCAGGTCTTCGCGCTCGTCAACTCGTACGGAACCGAGCAGAATCTCGCGACCCGTGCGTATTTGAACCGCCGGAAGCTGCCGCAGCTCTTCGTCGCCTCGGGCGCAACGACCTGGGGTCGCGACGCGGCGAGGTACCCGTGGTCGATCGGCTTCCAGCCGAGTCATCGGGCCGAGGGCTGGGTCTATGGACGGTTCGTCGCGAAGACGATGAGACGAGCGCGGATCGCGGTTCTGTACGAGAACGACGCTTTGGGAAAGGAGTTGCTCCAAGGGCTCAGACGGGGGCTTGCCCGAGCGGGCTCGAGTGTGGTCGCAGCCGAGCGCTACGACGAGACGTCGCTCGACGTCCAGCCCCAGATCGCGCGGTTGCGGGCCTCGGGCGCAACGGTGCTCGGGATCTTTGCGAGGTCGCCGGTCGCGCGTGAGGCTGCCGGCGAGGCCAGGCGCCTCGGCTGGCGGCCGTCCCTGATCCTGAGCTCGGAGTCCGGCGTTCCGGGGAACGAAGCCGTCGAGGGCTCGGTCTCGGCCACCTTCCTGAAAGACCCGGGCGACAGACGCTGGAGGCAGGATCCGGGTATCAGCCGGTACCGCGCGATCATGGCCCGTCATGCGCACGGCGCGAACCTCCGCAACCTCGACCACGTCTACGGGATGGCAGTCGCGTACGAGACCGTGGCGCTCGTGGAGCGTCTCGGGGCGACTCCGACCCGAACGGGGCTCATGGCCGCGGCGCGGTCGCTGAACGACCCGTCGAACCCGTTCCTCCTCCCGGGCATCTCCGTCCGGACGGGCAAAAACGACGGCTTCCCGGTGCAGCAAGTCCAGCTGAGGCGCTCCGCGAACGGCAAGTGGATCCCCGCCGGCGGGTTGTGGCAGACGAACGGCAGGTGACCGCCATGCCGACGTACCACGTTAGAGCTCGACGCAGGACAGCACCTCGACGGCGACGCCGGGACTGATCGGAACGCGCCTTGCGAGCGCGATTGCCTCGTCTCGGCTCGCGCACTCGACGAGGTAGAAGCCTCCGATCGCCTCCTTCGCCTCCGCGAACGGGCCGTCGGTGACGATCGACTTCGGGCCGGGACGCACGACGAGCGCCGTCTCCGGCCCCTCGAGCGCTTCGCTCGCGATGTTCACCCCTCGTTCGCTCAGCATCTCCGAGTACGCCATGTGCTGTTCGAAGATCGCGCGACGCTCGTCAGCGCCGAGCGCCGCCTCACCGTCGCTGTCGCCGTGGATCAGAAAGACAAATCGCATCTTGCCTCCTTGTCGTGTCGAAGAGCAGACGAATGGCGGGGACCCGGCTCGACAGGTGCGGCGTATGCTCGCGGAAGTCGTGTCCGCACGTCTCGCAGCCAAGGATCTCGTGCATGAGCTCGTGGCGGCCCCGCTGGACGGGCTCATCGCGGAGGCCCGTCGTGTGCGGCCGCACCGGCTCGTCACCTACTCGCCGAAGGTCTTCATCCCCCTGACGACCCTCTGCCGGGACGTCTGCGGTTACTGCACCTTCGCGCGACCGCCCAGGCGCGGCCAACGCGCGTACCTCACCGAGGACGACGTGCTCGCGATCGCGCGCGCCGGCGCCGCCGCAGGCTGTCGCGAGGCACTCTTCACACTCGGGGACAAGCCGGAGCTCCGCTACAAGGTCGCGCGCGAGGAGCTTCGTTCGCTCGGCTGCGAGACGACCCTCGAGTACCTCGCACGCTGCGCGAAGCTCGTCCTCGAAGAGACGGGCCTGCTCCCGCACCTGAACCCGGGGGTCATGTCGCGCGACGAGCTGGAGCTCCTCCGGCCGGTCAGCGCCTCGCTGGGGATCATGCTCGAGACCACCGCGGAGCGGCTCGGGAGGAAGGAAGGCCCGCACTGGGCATCTCCGGACAAGATTCCTGCGCGTCGTCTCGAGACGATCCGGCTCGCCGGTGAACTTGCGATCCCGTTCACGAGCGGCATCCTCATCGGCATCGGCGAGACACGCGGCGAGCGGATCGACGCGCTCCTCGCGCTGCGCGCGCTCGGCGAGGAGCACGGCCATCTCCAGGAGGTGATCGTGCAGAACTTCCGCGCGAAGGGGGGAACGCGAATGGCCGCGCACCCGGAGCCGTCCCTCGACGAGCACCTGTGGACGATCGCCGTCGCGCGCATCCTTCTCGGTCCCGGCTGGCACGTGCAGGCGCCGCCGAACCTCGCGTACGACGACTTTCCGCGACTGCTCGACGCCGGCATCGACGACTGGGGAGGCGTGTCGCCGGTGACGATCGATCACGTGAACCCGGAAGCGCCGTGGCCGGAGATCGCACGACTCGAAGAGGCGACGCGTGGCCGCGGGCTCGAGCTCGCGCCCCGGCTCCCGATCTACCCGGAGTACGTCGCCGAGCTCGGGCGCTGGTGCGACCTGCAGGTCGCACCGTTCGTCCGACGAGCCTCCGACGCGGTGGGGCTCGCGCGCGACGACTCGTGGGCACCGGGCGAGCCCGGCACGGTGCCGTTCGTCGTCCGCCGCGACGCTCCAGCGCTTCGGCTCTCAGGCGACGAGCTTGGGGAAGACGAGCTCACGCGGCTCCTCGAGGCGCGCGGGAACGAGGCGCAGCGGGTCTTCGCGGCCGCCGACGACCTCCGGCGCGAAGTATGCGGCGACGAGGTCACCTACGTCGTGACGCGGAACGTGCAGTACACAAACGTCTGCTACTTCCGCTGCGGCTTCTGCGCCTTCTCGAAGGGAAAGCTCGCGCGCAACCTCCGCGGCACGCCGTACCTCGTTCCGCTCGAGGAGATCGCGCGCCGAGCCGAGGAGGCCTGGGCGCGAGGAGCGACCGAGATCTGCCTCCAGGGCGGGATCCACCCGGCGTTCACGGGCGAGTACTACGCCGACGTGGTTCGCACCATCAAGCGCGCGGTGCCCGACATCCACGTGCACGCCTTCTCGGCGCTCGAGATCTGGCAGGGGGCCGCGACCCTCGGCCTCTCACTCGAGCAGTACCTCGGCCATCTGCGAGACCTCGGGCTCGGCTCGCTACCGGGAACCGCCGCCGAGGTGCTCGACGACGAGGTGCGCCGGCTGATCTGCCCCGACAAGGTGACGACCGCGCAGTGGGTCGCCGTGCACGACGCCGCCCATCGCGTGGGCCTGCACTCGAACGTCACGTTGATGTTCGGGCACGCCGACACTCCCCGGAGCTGGGCGCGACACCTGCTCCGGACACGCGAGCAGCAGCAGCGTTCGGGCGGGTTCACCGAGTTCGTTCCGCTCCCGTTCGTTCCGATGGAGGCGCCGATGTACGTGCAGGGCCGCGCGCGCCGGGGACCGACCTTCCGCGAGGTGCTGCTCGTGCACGCAGTCGCGCGCCTTGCGCTCCACCCGTGGATCACAAATATCCAGGCGTCGTGGGTCAAGCTCGGTCCCAGCGGGACACGTGAGGCGCTTCGTGCCGGCGTCAACGACCTTGGAGGGACGCTGATGAACGAGTCGATCTCGCGCTCGGCGGGCGCCGAGTTCGGCCAGGAGCTGCCGCCGGAGGGGATGGAGGAGCTGATCCGTTCGGCCGGACGCATTCCGCGTCAGCGCACGACGCTGTACGGGGAGCCGGCGGAGGAGCGCGTCGCAGCTTCTTTCGGTGCGCCTCCGCTCGCCGAGCCGGTGAACCCGCCGGTGCGGGAGGCGGGTCTCGTGGCGCCGCCCCGACTCGTGCGGCCCGGTCTGGTCGAGGCGCGCTGAGCGTTGGATCACCTTGCACTCGCAGTTCGAGACCGGGACCGTTCGCAGCGTTTCTACGAGACGTATCTCGGCTTCGACGCGAGGCCACCGCGCGAGTACGACGACCGCGTGCTCATGGTCTACAACGCGGCCGGCTTCTCGCTCGCGCTCGGGCCGACCGACGAGCCCATCCGGCTGCCGAGCTTCCTCCACTTCGGCATCCGGTTGCCATCGGCTCGAGACGTGCGTGCCTTCCGCGCCCGAGCGTCTGCGGACGGCATCGAGATCGTCGGCGAGTGGGAGGAACCCGAGTACGTCAGCGTGAAGGTCCGTGACCCGGACGGCTACGTCGTCGAGGTCTCCTGGGAGCCACCGCCCAGGACGTCGCTCACGTAATCACGTTCTGCCGGAGAGTTCACCGCGCTCGTGCGTCTGTCGCTCTCGGAGCAGACGAACCTCACTCATGTTCGAGCGAGAGCAGGTCGCCAATCGTCTCGCGACGGCGGATCGCGCGAGCGTCCCCGTCCTGCACCAGGACGGCCGCGGGTCGTGGAGTCGCGTTGTAGTTCGAGCTCATCGCGAGGGTGTACGCGCCTGTCGCGGGGATGGCGAGGAGGTCGCCCAGGCGCGGCTCCGGCAGGGCGACGTCGTCGATGAGGACATCGCCCGACTCGCAATGGAGGCCGGCGACGCTCACGGTTTCCGCAGCAGGCTCGTCCCCGCGAGCCGCCGAGAGCGCGGTGTAACGAGCGCCGTAGAGGTGCGGTCGCGGGTTGTCGGACATGCCTCCGTCGACGGCGACCCAGGTCACGTCGCCGAGCCGCTTGACCGAGCGGACGCGATAGAGCGTGACTCCCGCCTGCCCGACAAGTGCGCGTCCCGGTTCGAGCAGGAGGCCCGCGGTCGGCAGATCGTGTGAGCTCCAAGCACGCTCGACCGTGTCGGCCACCGTCCGCGCGAGCTCTCCGAGAGGTGCGGGCGGCTCGTCGAGCGTGTGGCGCACCCCGAAGCCGCCTCCCACGTTCACGACCTCCGGCGTCCAGGCGAGCTCGTCGCGGCAGCGCCGGGCGAAGGAGGCGAGCTCGACGATCGTCGCCTCGTGGGCAGTGGTGTTCGCGAGCTGAGACCCGACGTGGATGTGGAGGCCCACAGTCTGGAGCCCAGCTTGCCGGGCTGCTTCCACCGCCCGCAGCGAAGCGTCGACCGGCAGCCCGAACTTCGATCCATGGTGACCGGTCTGGATGGCCTCGTGCGTGTCCGCCTCGACCCCGAGCGTGACGCGAACGAGCACTCGTGCGACGCGGCTGGTTACCGCGCGCGGGATCTCGTCCTCGGCGTCGAGCACGACCGTCGCGCCCAGGTCGGCGGCTGCGCGCAGCTCCTCGTCCGACTTGGCATTTCCATGCACCACGAGCTGCTCACCCCGGAGCCCGGCCGCTTGCGCGAAGGCGATCTCGCCGAGCGAGGCGACGTCCGCGCCGAGTCCTTCCTCGGTGAAGAGGCGCAGGAGCGCGACGTTCGGAAACGCCTTCGATGCATAGACGACCGAGGCCTCGGGCACGGCGTCGCGGATCTCGCGGGCACGAGCACGAAGCGTGTCCTCGCAGTAGACGACCAGCGGCGTGCCGAACTTCTCGGCGAGCTCGGCGGACGCCAGCCCGCCGAGCACCAGGTCGCCGCCTTCGACTCGTGCGGAATCCGGGAAGAGCTCGAGCTCCGCGGGCGCGGACATAGCGCGATTCTGCCTGTTACGATTTCGGCCTCTTGAAGCAGCTTCTCGCGTAATCAGGGAGCGAACGCGGCGCAGGCCGCGCCGTTCCCCCGAGGCCTCTCAGCAGAGAGGCTTTTTTGTTACCGAAACCGAAGGGTGAAGGACATGGAGCGATACGACGCGCAGGCGATCGAGGCGAAATGGCAGCGGGTCTGGGACGACGCGCACGCCTCCGAGGTCCCGAATCC
>JACCVK010000314.1 GCA_013698195.1 Actinomycetota bacterium
CTACGCCGCCGCGCGCGGGAGAGTGTAGCAGCGCTTCGCGGCTCAAACTGTGGGCTCAAGCGATGTCCCGAGCGAGGTGCGTGCGGAGCGAAAGCCGCTCGAGAGCAGTCCGTCGAAGCACGGACGCGATCTCCGAGAAGACATCTCCCCACGGCGCGTACTCGTGGGTCAGCTCGACTGCGCCGTTCAGCTCGAGCACGGTCCAGCTCTCTCCGTCCGGCAGGAGATCGACGCCGACGAGCGACGCGCCGATCGCGGCTGCGGCGGCGATCGCGATGGTGCACGCGTCGAGCGGCGGCTGCGTGACCGCTCGGCGCACACCCCCGAGAGCGACGTTGGTCCGCCATTCGCCGGGCGCCGCGATCCGGAACACGGACCCGACGACTCGACCCTCGGCCACGACGATCCTGAGGTCGTACCCACTCGGCGTGACGAGCTCTTGAACAAGCGCGCCGTGGCGTGTGAACCACGTCGTATCTCGAACCGATGCAAGCGCGGAGTGGAGCTCGCCGTATTCCGCGCAGCGATGCACCTCGCTCCCCCAGCTTCCGAACCGCGGCTTCACGACGACCGGAAGCCTCGGTACAGGCGCCGGTCGACCATCCCGCACGTGCCACGTCTGCGGATGCGGGACTCCCGCACGTCGCAGCAGGCGTGACGTGAGCAGCTTGTCGTGCGCGCCGAGCAGCGCAGGCGGGTCGTTGAGCACGACGACTCCACGCGCGGCAAGCGCTCCGAGAGCCCAGAGACCGTCGTCCATCCCATCGAGCGTCGGAAGCACGTCTAGCCGGCCGAGCGCGACGTCACCGGCGACGAGAACGTCGAGCGCCTCCTCAGGCGTCATGAGCTCCCAACGCGAGCCGGGACCAGCGACTGCGGCGAGTTCCTCGTTGGTGGGCGTGGGCCGCCGTGCGATGAGCGCAAACTGCATGCACAGGAAGTGCCACGCCGGACACCCTCGCCGCAAGGCCGTTCACCGCCTCGTTACCGTCTTCTCCCAGGACGGTCTCTCCGCCTGGGGAAGAGATCTACTCGATCAGGGTGAGCAGCTTGAACATCGGCATGTACATCGCGATGACGATGATCCCGACCATGAAGCCGACGAGGATCATCATCAACGGCTCGATGATCGAGGTCAGCGCCTGGATCGATGCGTCCACTTCGTCCTCGTAGAAGTCCGCGACCTTGCCGAGCATCTTCTCGAGCTCGCCCGACTCCTCGCCGATCTTGACCATCTGCGAGACCATCGGCGGGAAGACGGCGCTCTCGATGAGAGGCTGCGCGATGGTGGCGCCTTCCTGAACGCGCACGCGGAGCCGCGCGGTTTCGTCTTCGACCACCCAGTTACCGGAGGTCTGCGCGGTGATCTCGAGCGCCTTGACGATGTCCACACCTGCAGCGATCAAGGTGGAGAGCGTGCGCGACCAGCGCGCCATCGCAACCTTGCGCACGACCTGCCCGATCGTAACCGGGAGATGCAGCTTGAAACGATCCCAGACCCTGCGCCCCTGCTCGGTCTTCTTCCAGCGCATGAAGCCGTAGATGGACCCCGCGAGCAGCGGGAAGATGATGAACCAGTAGCTGCGCAGCCCATCCGACGCCTTGACGATGTACTGCGTGAGCACCGGCAGGTCGCCGCCGAGCGATGCGAAGATCTTCGTGAAGACCGGGACGAGGAACATGAGCATCCCGGCGAGCACGAGCGTCGCGAAGCAGAGCACGACCGTGGGATAGATCATCGCCCCCTTGACTCGACGCTTGATCTTCTGCTCCTTCTCGATCTGCGTGGCCACGCGATCGAGGACGGTGTCGAGCACGCCTGCCGCCTCGCCCGCCTCGACCATGGAGATGTAGAGGCGGTTGAACGTGTCCGGGTGCTGCGCAATCGCCTCGGAGAGGAATGCGCCGCCCTCGACGCGCTCGCGCACATCGGCGATGACGACTCCGAGCGCCTGGTCGTCGGTCTGTTGCTCGAGCACGACGAGCGCCGTGACAACCGACAGGCCGGCTTCGATCATGGTCGCGAACTGGCGCGAGAAGATCTGGAGGGACTTCGGCTTGACCTTCTTCTGGCGACCCATGAACCCGCGGCGAGAGTCGACCTGCGCGGGGGCCTTCTGCTCCTGCAGCCAGTCGGCCAGGAGCCCGC
>JACCVK010000334.1 GCA_013698195.1 Actinomycetota bacterium
GTGCGATACCGCGGACGCCCGCCACGCCGACGTGCAGCACCGCTTCCGGACGATCCAGCGCGAGCGCACGCGCGGTCGCCGCCGCGGCCTCCACGGGTCCGACGCCGCACACCAGACCGTCGCGCCCGCAGAGCTCGCGCTCGGTAGCCGCGACCAGGAGAACGTCCTTTCCCGCACTCACGAACGCCTCTCCCGCATCCATCGATCGTACGGCGGGACGAGCCTGAAAACGGGATGACGCGGAGCCTCGGCGAGCCATGCCGCGTCCGACGAGGCGAGGTCGACGTCGAAGAACGGCCGCGTCACGCGGCTGCGCTCGTAGTAGCGTCGAAGCACGGGCACGGCCCTTGCCGGCGGGAGCTCCTCGATGCCGAGCCGCTCGCTCCGGCGGCCGCGGCGAAGCTCTACCGACCCCGCGGCGCGGGCGTTCTTCACCCAGTTCCGGTTGCCGTACGGCGCGATGAGCCACCGCTCCTCGCCATCGCGCACGATCGTCACCGGCGTCGACCAGGGCTTGCCCGTCTTGCGACCAGGGACGGTGAGGAGGTGCGTTCTCGGCCCCGTCAGCCCGAGCCGCGCGAGCGGACGAACCAAGGCATTGAGCGCCCGGCGCCACCAGCTCCTTCGATACGGCTTCGGAGTCCTGTCCACGCGGACAGTAAAGCGCCGCGACCGCCCTCCTTCGAGAGCGGTCGCGGCTCCTCGCGGGCCTGCGATGACCCCGATCAGTGGGCGAGCGGGCGGATCCGCGTGTAGCGCATCGCCATGAACAGGCCGAGTGCGAGCGCGAGACCGAGGCCGAAGCCCATCCCGATCTGCGGCCATTCGAGCTCCCTGCCGGCGCTGGTCGACGAGCTGGCAGGTGCGACATTCGTCGCCTCGTTGAAGCGGTCGTCGAAGACGATCCGGTTCCCGTAGTCGGCGCGCGAGGCGACGGCACGGTCGACGGCGTCGGGCGACGTGATCGGCCTCGACTGCGCCGAGGATGCCCTCATGCGGTCGACGGCGTCGGGCGAAACGATTGGCGTCGACTGCAGCGAAACCTGTGCCGCCGCCGCACGCTCGAAGGCGTCGGGTGAGACCGTGATTCCCTGTCCCTTGCCCCAAGCCGCCGGGACGGCGACGAGGGCGACTGCCACAACCGTGACGAGTGAGGTCTTGGGGGTCATCGCTCCTCCTCCTTGTGCTTCGCGGTGACCCTCTTGGTCACCTACTTCGAGGCTAGGGAGCGAGCGGCACGCCCGAAACGGGGGAATCCCCCGTATTTGACCCGAGCACCTCCTGCTTCGTGGAAGCGAGCGCGCGGGCGAGCTGGACCCGCGAACGCACTCCGAGCTTGCCGAACACGTGCGACAGGTTGCCCTCGACGGTGCGTTCGGAGAGGTAGAGCGCCGCGGCGACCTCGCGATTCGTCTTGCCTTCTGCGACCAGGGACGCAACCCGCTGCTCTGCGGGAGTGAGCGCGCCCGGCGTGGCCGCCCGTCCGCTGATCCGCGCGAGCTCTCCCTGGGCTCGTCGCACCCAGAGCGCCGCTCCGACCCCTTCGAAGAGCGCGAGCGCCTCCTCGAGCCTCGCTCGTGCATCACGGCGACGCTTCGAGCGGCGTAGCGCTGCACCGAGCGCCATGAGCGAGCGAGCGCGTTCGAACGGTGTCTCGGCCTCGGATGTCAGCTCCACCGCAGCTTCGAGCTCGTGGACGGCGGCTTCCAACTCACCCTGAGCGACGTGGAGCAGTCCACGACACCGCCGAGCAGCCGCCACCCCCCGTGTACGTTCGAGACGCTCGGCGGCAGCTTCGTACGAACCGAGCGCTTGCGCAGCTTCCTGCAAGCGACCTGCATCGACGAGAGCCTCGATCGCGTCCGGAGCAAAGGGAAGAGCACCCGGTTCGCGAATGCCCTCGCGCTCGTGGTGCTCGAGCAGGGCAGCGAGTTGCTCGAGCGCGCCCACGGGATCGCCGCGGGCGAGCGCAAGATGACCGAGGGCCCACGCCGCGAAGATCGGCACGGCACCTGTGCGTCCGGCCAGCTCGAACGCCTGCGTGCCGGACCGCTCCGCTTCCTCGATCCTGCCGAGGTGCGCCTCGGCGACAGCGCGGACGGCGCGCACATATCCGTGCAGCGTGCGCTGCCCCGCCTGGACAGCCAGGGACTCTCCCGCCTCGGCCCGTCCCACCGCGTCGCTGAACCTGCCGAGCGCACAGTCGATCTGGGCGAGCATGACGACGAGGTACGGGATCGAGCTCTCGTCGCCTCGCTCCGCAGCGAGCGCGGACATCTCCTCGAACACGCGCTGCGCACCCGTGAGGTCGTCGTGCCAAAAGCGAACGACGGTGACGCCGAAGCGGGGTTGGCGCAAGAGCGGGAGGTCACCACAGGCGGGCTGGAGCGAGAGAGCGGCCTCGCATGACTCTACGGCCTCGATCCGCCCCAGAGCGGCTTCGCTGAGCGCCTTCGTGCCGAGACTCTCCGCCTCGAGCTCCGGCGCGCCCAACGCTCGAGCCGTTCTCGCCGCCTTCTCCGAGAGCTCTACCGCGTCCACGAGCCGTTCGCGGAGCCGGAACAGGGTCGCCGCAAGCCCTTCCTGCGCGAGCGCCTCGCTGCGTGAGCCCGGCGCGGCCTCGCCGAGTGCCTCCTCATACCGCCTCGAGGCTTCTCGGACGTCGTCGTCGAGCGAGGTGACCCGCGCGAGCGCAACACGGAGCTCGGCTCGCTCTCCAACCGCCGTACGCTTGAGCTCGGACTCGAGCAGCGCACGGGCACGGTCGGTATCACCCGCCTCGT
>JACCVK010000339.1 GCA_013698195.1 Actinomycetota bacterium
CGTCCGGACTGATACCCCTCGAACTCGACGTGCCGGTACGTCGGCACGGTGAGCGTGTCCCATGCGACCACGAGCGCGCGAGGCCGCTCCGCGTTCCACAGACGAAGGATCATTCCCGAGAAGCCGATGAGGGCATTCGCCGGACCCCCATCCGCGCGCCTGAAAGTCTTCGGCAGCGCGTGGTACGCGCGGTGCGCGAACGAGTCGCCGTCGACCGCGAGGAGCGGCGCCTTCACGCGAGCGAGCGCTCCAGCTCCAGCACGGCCTCGCGCAGGCGCTCGGTCGCCGCCGCTGCGGCTTCGTCCAACTCGAGAGTCGAGAGGTCGTCGAGCGCGATCGGCGCACCGTACGCGACTCGAAGCGGGCCGAGCCGCGCGAGCCGATCCGTCCCGGCGACTGCCGCCGGGACGAGCGGCACACTCGCACGGAGCGCGATGCGGGCCGCCCCCGAGCGCCAGCGAGCCTCGTGCTTCTTGCGCAGGCCCTTTCGCCGCCGCGTGCCCTCCGGGAACATGACGACGACGTTCCCCTCGCGACAGAGCTCGACGGCCTTCGCCAGCGCTCCCTCGTCGCGTGTCCCGCGCCGCACCGGAAAGGCTCCACAGGCCGTGACGATCGTGCCGAGAGGGAACCAAAAGAGCTCCGACTTCGCCATGAAGCGCAGGAAGCGCCGCGGGAAGAGTGGAATGCCGAGCAGCCACGGATCGAAGTTCGACCAATGGTTTGCTGCGAGCACGAAACCGCCCTCCTGCGGGAGCAGGTGTCGCCCCTCTGCGCGGTGACGGAAGACCACTCTCAAGACGGGCCAACTGAGCACCGCGATGACGGAATAGAGCCAGCTCGGACGCGGCGACCGGCGAAGGGGCGTACGCACGGCCAGGAGTATCGCGGGAGGCAGCCGCAGCCAGACGCCAACCGAAGGGCGACGAGCACGCGAGCTCAGTGCTCCCCGCCGCAAATACGCCCACGCTTCGCGCGGTTGCAAAACGGTTCGCATGCCGTCGTCCTCGGCCTGCTCGGTTTTCGCCGGCGAACCACGAGCGTACTTACGGTGGGAAGCACTAAGGTGTCGCGCCGTGGCCAGAAGCCTCGTCATCGTCGAGTCGCCCGCAAAGGCACGCACGATCGCCGGCTACCTCGGAAGCGACTACGCAGTGGAGTCGAGCATCGGCCACGTCCGCGACCTTCCCGACCGGGCCTCGGACATCCCGAAGGAGGACCGGAAGCGCTACGGGTCGCTCGGGGTAGACATAGACGGCCAGTTCGAGCCGTACTACGTCGTCGATCCGGACAAGAAGAAGGTCGTCGCCGCGCTCCGCAAGCACCTTGCGGGCGCCGAGGAACTCCTGCTCGCGACGGACGAGGATCGCGAGGGAGAGGCGATCGCCTGGCATCTGGTCCAGGTGTTGAAGCCGAAGGTGCCCGTGCGCCGGATGGTCTTCCACGAGATCACCCGCGACGCGATCGAGCGAGCGCTCGCCGACACTCGTGCGATCGACGAGCGGCTCGTGAACGCGCAGGAGACTCGGCGCATCCTCGACCGCCTGTACGGCTACGAGGTCTCGCCCGTCCTCTGGAAGAAGGTGACACGCGGACTCTCCGCGGGACGAGTGCAGTCGGTCGCGACCCGGCTCGTCGTCCAGCGGGAACGAGAGCGCGTCGCCTTCGTCTCGTCCGAGTACTGGGACGTCGTTGCGACGCTCGATCCGGGGTCGTTCGAGGCTCGTCTCGTGAGCGTCGACGGCAAGCGCCTCGCGCAGGGCCGCGACTTCGAGCCCGACGGGACGATGCGAGACGACACGCTCGTCAAGCTCGACGAGCCGGCGGCTCGCGGTCTCGTCGAGCGCCTGGACGGCGTGCCATTTGTCGTCAGGTCGGCGGAAGAGAAGCCGTACCGAAGGCGGCCCGCCGCGCCGTTCATGACATCGACGCTGCAACAGGAGGCAAGCCGCAAGCTCCGGTTCTCGGCGCAAACGACGATGCGCCTCGCACAACGCCTCTACGAAGCAGGTCACATCACCTACATGCGCACCGATTCCACGACGCTCGCTGAGACGGCGCTCGAGGCCGCTCGCAGCGAGGTTCGGGAGCGCTTCGGCGACGGTTACGTTCCCGCAAAGCCGCGCCAGTACGAGCGTAAGGTCAAGAACGCGCAGGAGGCCCACGAGGCGATCCGACCGGCCGGCGACCACTTTCGAGCTCCCGATGAGCTGAAAGGTGAGGTCACCCGCGACGAGCTCGCCCTGTACGACCTCATCTGGCGCAGAACGCTCGCCTCGCAGATGGAGGACGCCGTCGGACGCACGCTCAGCCTGCGGATCGGCGCCAAGACAGCCGCCGAGGACACCGAGTTCGCGGCCTCCGGGACAGTCATCACGTTTCGCGGGTTCCTGGCCGCGTACGAGGAGGGACGGGACGAGCCTGCTACGGACGATGAGGAACGCCAGCTTCCCGACGTCTCCGAGGGCGACGATCTCGATGCCCTCACCGTCGAGCCCGACGGCCACGCAACGACGCCGCCGCCGCGGTACACGGAGGCGACACTCGTACGAGCGCTCGAAGAGCGCGGCATCGGCCGTCCGTCGACGTACGCGGCGATCCTCTCGACGATCGTCGACCGCGGATACGTCTTCAAGAAAGGCTCGGCGCTGGTTCCGGCGTTCGTCGCCTTCGCGGTCGTCAACCTTCTCGAAGGCCACTTCGAGCAGCTTGTCGACTTCGACTTCACCGCGCGCATGGAGGATGACCTCGACGAGATCGCAGCCGGCCGCGAGGAACGTGTGGCCTGGCTTCAGCGCTTCTACTTCGGTGCAGGCAAGGACCCAGGCCTGCATCACCTCGTCACCGACCACCTGGACGAGATCGACGCCCGGGCGGTTAACTCGATCGCAATCCCGAGGACCGACGCAGTCGTGCGCGTCGGGCGCTATGGCCCATACCTCGAGCGTGGCGAGCAGCGAGTCAGCCTCCAGCCGGATACCGCGCCAGACGAGCTCACGGCCGAGAAGGCAGAAGAGCTTCTCTCGCAGCCAGACGTTCGCCCTCTCGGCGTCGACCCTGAGACGAGTCGCGAGCTCGTCGTGCGCTCGGGCCGGTACGGGCCCTACGTGACGGAGTCGCTGCCCGAGGGCTCCGAGGAGAAGCCCCGAACCGCTTCGCTCTTCGCATCGATGTCTCCCGAGTCCGTGACGCTCGACGACGCGCTGCGGTTGCTCTCGTTGCCACGCGTGGTTGGGACGCTCGACGGCGAGGACGTGACGGCTCAGAACGGGCGCTACGGCCCGTACGTCAAGAAGGGTTCCGAGTCGAGGTCGCTCGAGAGCGAGGAGGATCTCTTCACCGTCACCCTCGATCAAGCTCGCGCGCTCTTCGCCGAGCCAGCGCGGCGGCGTGGCCGGCGGGCCGCTAGCGGCC
>JACCVK010000345.1 GCA_013698195.1 Actinomycetota bacterium
GGATTCACGTCCGTCGACGTCCATCTGCTCGAGCACGACCCGTTCAACGCCTACTTCGTAGTGCGCCCCTGACCTTCACCACCCGCCCGGAGCTCCGCGGCACTTTTGGGATGGTCGCGTCCACGCACTGGCTCGCGTCCGCAGCCGGCATGTCGGTGCTCGAGCGGGGTGGGAACGCGTTCGACGCCGCATGCGCGACCGGATTCGTGCTTCAGGTCGTCGAGCCGCACCTGAACGGCCCCGGGGGAGAGGTGCCCGCCGTTTTTTGGTCGGCCGAGCGGGAGGAGCCGTTCGTCCTGTGCGGCCAGGGAGTCGCTCCGGCGGCGGCGACGATCGAACGGTTCCGCGACCTCGATCACGAGCTGGTCCCGGGCACGGGTGTGCTTGCGGCCTGCGTCCCAGGAGCGTTCGGTGGCTGGCTCCTGCTCTTACGCGAGTTCGGCACGTGGCGCCTCCAGGAGGTTCTCGAGTACGCGATCGGCTACGCCGAGCACGGCTATCCCCTGGTCGAGCGCATCTCGACAACCATCGACCTCAATCGCGAGCTCCTCGCAACGTGGCCGGGCTCCGCCGAGCTGTACCTCCCCCCGCCGACGCCCGGCGCGCTCTTCCGCAACCCAGCGCTCGCGGCGACGTACCGGCGGATCGTCGACGAGAGCAAAGGCGGCTCGCGAGAAGTGGAGATCGAGCGCGCTCGGCACGCGTTCTACGAAGGCTTCGTCGCCGAGGAAATTGCCCGCTTCTCGGCGGCCGAAAAAGGGTTGCTCGCCGGCGACGACCTCGCGTCCTGGGAGGCGACGCTCGAGTCCCCCGTCATGCTCGAGTACGGCGGTCTCACGGTGTGCAAGACGGGCGCGTGGGGGACGGGGCCTGTGGCGCTCCAGCAGCTCGCATTGCTCGAGGGCTTCGACCTCCCAGACATGTCCGAGGCCGAGCTCGTGCACGTCGTGACGGAGTGCGCGAAGCTCGCGTTCGCCGACCGTGATGCCCTCTACGGCGACGCGGACGTGCCCCTCCACACGTTGCTCTCCCGCGAGTATTCGGATGAGCGCCGTCAGCTCGTCGGTGAGGACGCGGCCGCGGAGGCGGAACCCGGCCTCGGCCGCTTCCCGCGCATCCTCGAGGCGGCGGCGACTCCCGGCTCGGGGGAGCCGACCCGCGGCGATACGGTCCATCTCGACGTCGCCGACTGCTTGGGGAACATGATCTCTGCGACGCCGAGCGGCGGCTGGCTCCAGAGCTCACCGGTGATCCCGGCACTCGGGTGGCCGCTCGGCACGCGCGCGCAGATGTTCTGGCTCGAGGAAGGGCTCGCGTCGTCGCTCGTGCCCGGTTCGCGTCCCCGCACGACCTTGTCGCCGGGGCTCGCGCTCCGTGACGGCGAGCCTTACCTCGCCTGGGGAACACCCGGCGGCGACCAGCAGGAGCAGTGGGCGCTACATGTGTTCCTGCGGCACGTCGATCTCGGCCTCGATCTCCAGGCAGCGATCGACGCGCCCGAGTTCCACACGGATCACCTCATCTCGTCGTTCTATCCGCGCGGGATCGCGCCGCGCTCGCTCTCCCTCGAGTCGCGGTTCGGCGCGCGCACCGTGGGCGAGCTTCAGCGCCGCGGGCACGACGTCGAGCTCGAGCCGGCGTGGTCGCTGGGCCGCGTGACCGCCGTTGCCCGCGCGCCGGACGGGCTGCTCAAGGCTGCCGCGAATCCGCGGGGCATGCAGGGCTACGCGGTCGGGCGCTAGGTCTCTTCATGGCGGAGCGGACGCGCACGTACTCGTGGGACGACCCGTTCGCGCTCCGCGACAGCATGGCCGGGCGGTCGGGGCTCGAGCTGATGCAACGGATGGCAGCAGGAGAGCTTTCACCGCCGCCGATCGCGGAGACCCTCGGATTCAGGCTCGTCGAGGCAGAGCGTGGGCGCGCGGTGTTCGAGTGCGAGCCGGCGGAGTTCCACTACAACCCGATTGGGGTCGCGCACGCCGGGCTTGCGATGACGCTCATGGACTCTGCGATGGGCCTCGCATTCGTAACGACCCTCGACGAGCCCGCCGGCTGGACGACGTTGGAGCTGAAGGCGAACTTCACCCGCGCCCTGACCACCGAGACCGGCCTCGTACGCTGCAT
>JACCVK010000346.1 GCA_013698195.1 Actinomycetota bacterium
CGCCGGTGTTGAGGCCGTTCGCGATCGTCGCGATGACGAGCGCGCCGAGGAGCGCACCGCGCACCTCGCCGCGACCGCCGAACAGACTTACGCCGCCGATGACCGCGGCGGAGATGGAGTCGAGCAGGAGTGTGCCTCCACCGACGTTCAGGTTCACCGACTGGAGCCGCGCGGACAGGATGATCCCCCCGACCCCGGCCATGATCCCCGAGATCATGAAGACGAGGATCTTCACCCTTGCGACGTTGATGCCGGCACGCCGAGCTGCTTCCGCATTGCCGCCCACCGCATACACGTGGCGCCCGAAGGTCGTGCGCTTCGCGAGAAAGGTGAGCCCGACGAGGAAGACGATCATGAGCAGGCCGGCGAGCGGCAGCCCGAGCGATTGGGTGCAGTTCACGGTAAGCGGGGTGCCCGGCGCGCAGGCAGCCGGCCGCGTAGCGTGGTTGCAGATCGCGACCGTGCCGAAGCATGCGACCGCGACCCCCGCGAGCTTCGCGATGGTGAGCGACGGGCGAAGAGCGAGGCCCGCCCTGCGTTGGCCGACGACACTGCCGAGCACGACGAGGGTGTAGCCCCCAGCGATGACCGCGGCGATGATCCAGCTGGTCGTGGACGAGAAGTAGTACGTCGCCGTCTTGTTGATCCAATCCTCCTCGATGATGATCACGCCACGCAGCTCGAGCACCCGCAAGATGACCCCTTGCCAGATCAGGAGCCCGGCCAGCGTGACGACGAACGCCGGCACCCCCACCTTGGCGACGAACGTTCCCTGAGCCGCCCCGATCACGGCCACGACTGCGAGCGCGATCAAGATGCAAAGCCAGCCCGGGTAGTTCCTCCCGTCGGGCAGCTGGAGCTGGGCCGCGGTCAGCGCAGCGATGCCGCTCAGATACCCGATCGAAAGGTCGATCTCGGCGATCAGGAGGACGAAGACGACCCCGAGGGCGATCATCGTCACGCCCGCCATCTGCAGGATGACGTTCACGAAGTTGGTGGCGGTGAAGAAGTTCGTCGCCGTGAAGCTGAAGAAGAGGATGATCCCGATCTCTCCGAGCACGACCGGCAGCACACCGAGGTTGCCCGACTTCACGTTGTCGAGCGCGCGCCGCCAGAGGCCTGCGTGCTCCGCCTCGCTCTCGGGCCCGAGGTCGGGTGCCACGACGTCGACGGTGCTCACGTCGCGACTCCCGCCTCCGCCTCGGCGATGCCCGCGACCTTTGTCGGAATGCCCGCCGTGATGGCGTGCACGACCTCCTGCTGGGTCGTCTTCTCGCGCTCGTAGACGCCGACGTCGCGGCCAAGGCGAAGGACGGTGATCCGCGTGGCGACCTCGAAGATGTCGTGCAGGTTGTGCGAGATCAGGACCACGGCCAATCCCTGCTCGGCGAGCCTCTTGACGAGCTCCAGCACCTGACGCGTCTGCGCGACGCCGAGCGCCGCCGTCGGCTCGTCGAGGATGACGAGGCGAGAGTTCCACTGCACGGCCTTCGCGACCGCGACGGACTGTCTCTGGCCACCCGAGAGCGACGCGACCGGCTGTCGGATGGAGCGGATCGTCGTCACGGCGAGCGACTTGAGCGTCTCCGCCGTGTGCTGCTCCATCACGGGCTCTTTGAGCCGATAGAGCCAGTCATGGACCTCACGGCCCAGGTACATGTTCTGGACGACATCGAGGTTGTCGCACAGCGCTAGATCCTGGTACACGACCTCGATCCCGAGCCTGGCCGCGTCCTTGGGCCCGTGGATGCTCACAGGCTCGCCGTCGAAGACGATCTCGCCGGAGTCGTACCCGTGGATCCCGGCTACACACTTGATCAGCGTCGACTTACCCGCGCCATTGTCACCGACGAGCGCCATCACCTCGCCGGGCCGCACCTCGAAGTCGACGTCGGTCAGTGCCTCCACCGAACCGAACGTCTTCGAGAGCCCGCGGATGTCTAGGAGTGGTGTGTCGGTCACGAGTGGCGGGTTCGCACTAACACGCAGCGGAGACGCCCGGAGGCGCCTCCACTGCGTCGATGCTCCGTTACTTGCAGAACTTCTTGAACTGGCCGGAGCACACCTCGCTCCGCTTGAGGAAGCGGTCCTTGAAGAGCCGCGTGTAGTTGGCCTTGGTGATCGAGATCACCGGGATGACGAACGTCGGCTGCTTCTTCTTGCCGTTCGGCCGCGTCGAGTTGGACGGCGGCTTCCTGCCCTTGAACAGGGCGACGGCAGCCGCTGCGGCAGCGTTCGCTTCATCGGGCACGTACTTGTAGACGGTGTTCGTCTGCCAGCCCGAGATGATGTTCTGAACGCCCTGCACCGTCGCGTCCTGCCCCGAGAGCGCGATCGGCTTCAGCCCCTTCGCCTTCAGCGTGGCAACGACGGCACCGGCGATGTTGTCGTTCGCCCCGACAACACCCTGGATGTTGTTGCTCGTCTGGACGAGCATCTGCTCGAAGATCGTCTGAGCGTTCTTCGCGTCCCACTCTGGAACGAACTTCGCCGGCCCCTTCTTCACGGTGCCCTTCCTGAAGACCGGGTTCAAGATGTCGTCGTTGCCGCTCTTGAACCAGAACGCGTTCGTATCCGTCGGCCCGCCCCAGAGCTCGGCGACGACGGGCTTCTTCCCGTACTTTCCGGCCGCCTTGAGCCCGGCGATGATGCCCTGGGC
>JACCVK010000277.1 GCA_013698195.1 Actinomycetota bacterium
GACTTCGTCGGCGACTCGCTCGGCCTGTCCCGCGAGGCTGCGAGCACGGACGCGGAGGCGATTGTCTTCTGCGGCGTGCACTTCATGGCAGAGACTGCAGTCATCCTTTCGCCCGAGAAGACGGTCCTCATCCCCGATCTCGACGCCGGTTGCTCGCTCGCGGCCTCGATCAGCGCTGACGAGCTACGCGCGTGGAAGGCCGAGAACCCGGGTGCGGTCGTCGTCTCATACGTGAATACGACCGCCGAGGTCAAGGCCGAGAGCGACTACTGCTGCACGTCGGGGAACGCGAAGGCCGTGATCGAGTCGATTCCCGAGGACCAGGAGATCCTCTTTCTCCCGGACATGTACCTCGGCCTCTGGCTCGAGAAGGTGACGGGCCGCAAGCTCCGCATCTGGCTCGGCGAGTGCCACGTGCACGCGGGAATCCGGCCGCAGGACATCGAGCGCTGGCAGGCAGACGCACCGGACGCCGAGCTCCTCGTACATCCCGAGTGCGGCTGCGCGAGCCAGTGCATGGCGTTTGGCAACGGGCGCACGCACATTCTCTCGACCGAGGGGATGATCAACTTCGCGAAGAAGTCGCCGAAGGAGCGCTTCCTCGTTGCGACCGAGACCGGGATCATTCACCGGCTCTCGAAGGAGGCGCCTGAGAAGCGGTTCGAGGCAGTCTCCGAGAAGGCAATCTGCCGCTACATGAAGATGATCACGCTCGAGAAGCTGCGCGACTCGCTTCGCGACTGGAAGTACGTCGTGACCGTCCCCGAGGATGTCGCGGCACGCGCGCGGGGTGCGATCGACCGGATGGTTGCGATCACTTGACCGACGCGACTCGGCGACCCGGTCCGAGTGACGGCGATCTGACTTCCGGCGAGCGCAGGTTCCTCGAGAACCCGTATGTCGGTGTGGTGACCACCCTGTCACCTGACGGCTCGCCGCAGTCGACCGTCGTGTGGGTCGACGTCGACGACAACGGTGTCTCGATCAACACGGCATATGGCCGCGTGAAGCCCCGGAATCTGGCGCACGACCCGCGGATCTCCCTGGTTGTCGTCGACCCGGGCGATCCGTATCGCTGGGTCAAGGTGTCCGGAGACGGGAAGCTCGTCAACGAGGGAGCGGACGCGCAGATCGACCGGCTCTCGAAGAAATACACCGGACGCGACGTCTACGCCTCTCGCCAGCCGGGCGAGCAGCGCGTCACCGTCCGCATCGCGGCGAGGCGGATTCTGAGCCGCGGCATCGCCGAGGAGTGAACGAGAGGGCCGGTCTTACGCCACGCGCACCGAGTGAACCGGCGGCAGGTTCGCAGCCGCGGTGAACCACGTACCGCCCGCGTCACGCGAGCCGAAGACGTCACCAGAGGTTGCGCCGAAGTAGAGCTCCATCGTCTCGCCCGAGCCCGACCGTCCAAACGCCTGGCGGAGGATCGTGAGATAAGCGTCTTCGGCAGGAAGTCCATCGCCGCGGGGGGTCCAGCTCGCGCCTGCGTCGCGCGTCTCGTACACGCGCACGCGACCGTCCGGCGTCACGCGGTCGAGGTCGGCGACGAGCGGGATCACGAACGCGCTGTCGGCGTCATCCGGGTCGATGACGAGCGGAAACCCGAAGTCGGAGGGGAGGCCTGTGCCGATGTCGATCCAGCTCTCGCCGGCGTCGTCCGACCGATAGACGCCGCCGTGGAACTGCATGAAGAGTCGTTCGGGCTTCGCCGGATGTCGGTGGAGGTTGTGGACACACAGGTCAAAGGTGTCCTCTCGTGCCTCTTCCTGAAGGTAGCGCGGCACGAGGCCCTGGTTGCCGTGTCGCCAGGTCTCGCCGCCGTCGTCCGAGAGCCACACGCCAACCGCGGAGATCGCGAGCGCGAGACGTGACGGATCGCCGGGCCAGGTTGCGATCGAGTGGAGGCACATGCCGCCTGCGCCGGGGCCCCACTCGGGCCGCGTCGGCTGTTCCCAGAAGGGCTTGTTGAGCTCCCAGGTGAGGCCGCCGTCGCGGCTCTCGAAAAGCACGCCCGGATCGCCGCCCGCGTACAGGAGCCCGTCCTCTTCGCCCGGCACGACGCACCACATGCGGACAAGCGCCTTCTCCTCGCTCTCGGGAAGCGCGATGCCCTCGGCCTGCTGCCACTCGCCGCCCGGATCGTCGGCGACGAACACCTTCGGTCCGTAGAAGGCCGAGGTCACGCACGCGAAGTACCGCCCCGTCCGCGCGTCGCGCGCCGCGAACTCGACGGGCTCCCCGGCAAACGAGCGCGATTCGACCTGAAACGAGCCGTTGTCGCCCCCCAGGACGAACAGACCTTTCTTCGTGCCTACGAGAAGCTGGGTCATGGAAACACCTACCCTCCTGAGATCGCCGGGATGACGTGGAGCCGGTCGCCCGGCGCGACGGTTGTGTCTTCCTGACCGGACTCCCGGTTCACGAAGACGTTGACGTGCTCGCGGATCTTGCCGCGCTCGTCGATGATCCAGCCCGTGATATCCGGATGCGCGCGCTCGAGCGCTCGGAGCACCTCGGCGACGGTCGCTCCCTCGAGCTCGACCTCACGCCGTCCTCCCGCCAGCTCGGAGAGCGGCGCGCGAAGTCTCACGACAGCCACGGGTCGATCCTAGATCGCATCACTCGTTAGACGACGAGCGGAGGCGGAAGTAATCGACTCTCCTCGAATTACGTTGGCGTTGCCCCATCGGGACCGAGACCTGCAAATCAATAGCGTGCTCGACTCAACTGCGAGCCCGGGAATCAGGGAGCGAGCTCGAGGACGCCGTGCGGCGCGCCGAGCTCTCCGAGCTTCGCGAGGTACGGCTTCGGTGGAAACGCCTCCGGGCCCAAAACGCCGGCGCCCGTCCAGTCCCCGGATGCGAGCAGCTCGAGGGCGGCCACCGGATTTACGGCCGTCTGCCAGACGACCGCCTGCGCGCCGTACTCGCGCATGGACCACTCGTTGTCCACGACGTGGTAGATGTAGGTCTTCCGCGCGGCGCCGTCCTTACCCCGTCCCGTAACGAGCGTGCCGGCGCAGGTCTTGCCGCTCATCCGCTCGCCCAGGGTGGCTGGGTCGGGAAGCGCGGCGGCAACGACATCACGAGGCGCGACCTCCATGCCCTTGACGCGAATCGGGTCCTTCGAGTCGAGTCCGAGCTTGTGCAACGTCTTCAACACCTCGATGAACTCGTCGCCGAGGCCGTACTTGAACGTCACGCGCCTGCACTCGATCCAGCGCGGCACGAGGAGCACCTCCTCGTGTTCGACGTTCACGCACTCGCCCGGACCGATGCCCTCGGGAAAGTCGAACGTCTCCGGCTCCGAGAAGGGCGCGGTGGTGAACCAGCCTCGCTCCTTTTCCCAGATCACCGGGGGGTTCAGGCACTCCTCGATCGTCGTCCAGATCGAGAACGTCGGAGCGAAGTCGTAGCCCTCGACGACCAGGTTCGCTCCGTCGCGAATTCCTACCTCGTCGATCTCGGAGAAGAGCTCGTCGGCCGCGTACCGTGCAAAGACGTCGGCCGCGCCGGGCTCGATGCCGATCCCGACGAGCGCGAGCTGTCCCTTCTCTTCCCAGCCGGCCGCGCGCTCGAACTGGTAGTCGCCGAGCTTGACTCCGACTCTCTCGTACGGCTCGGTGGGATGCGGCTCCGAGAGCGTCATCGCCATGTCGAGGTACGTGACCCCTGCCTCGAAGCACGCGTCGAAGATCTGCACGTTGAAGACCGGGTCGACTGCGTTCAGCACGGCGTCGGCCTCGTTCTCGCGGATCAGCCGGAGTACGTCGTCTTTGCTCGAGGCGTCGATCGCATGCGCGCTGAAGCGGCTGTCGTCCAGGCCGTCCACGACACTCGCTGCGCGAGCAGCGTCGTAGTCCGCCAGCGCACAGCGATCGAAGAACGCGCGACGGCGGGCAATGGCGGCAAATGCGGATCCCACGCCGCCCGATCCGACAACGAGGATCTTCACGGCGCTCAATTCATACCTGACCGTACGGTCAGGCGCGAGCAGGTAGCGGGTTGTCGCCCTAGTTGCAGGGATATACGCTCATTCGGATTTCACCGAACGGAGGTCGTCGCGTGAGCATCTCGGTAACCCAGCACAAACAGTTCATCGGCGGCAAGTGGCTCGAGTCGTCGAGTGGCGAGACCATGGAAGTACTGAATCCGTCGACTGGCGAGGTGATCGCGGAAGTACCGCGCGGTACAGCAGATGACGTCGAGCGCGCGGTCGGCGCAGCCAAGAAAGCATGGAGCGAGTGGCGGTCGAAGACGCCCAAGGACCGCATGGAGCTCCTGCTCGGTCTCGCCGACGTCATCGACGAGAACGCGGACGAGCTCGCTCGCCTCGAGTCGCAGAACGTGGGCAAGCCGTGGTGGGTGGCGAAGGACGAGCCGGGCGTGATGGCCGACTCGCTGCGCTTCTTCGCCGGGGCCGCCCGCAACCTCGAAGGGAAGTCAGCCGGCGAGTATGTCGAGGGCTACACGTCGATGGTGCGCCGCGAGCCACTGGGGATCGTGGCGGGCATCTGCCCCTGGAACTACCCGCTGTACATGGCGATCTGGAAGATCTGCCCCGCGCTCGCTGCTGGCAACGTGCAGATCGTCAAGCCGGCGGAGCAGACGCCGCTCACCCTGCTCCGCTTCTGTGAGCTCGCGCAGGAGATCATCCCGCCGGGCGTCCTCCAGGTTGTCACCGGGGACGGTGTTCCGGTCGGAGACGCGCTCGTCCGTCACCCGGATATCCGGCTCGTCTCGCTTACGGGCGACACGGCCACCGGGAAGCTCATCGCGAAGAACGCCGCCGATACCGTCAAACGGCTTCATCTCGAGCTCGGCGGCAAAGCGCCCATGGTCGTGCTCGACGACGCCGACCCGGCGACGGTCGCCGAGGCCGTGAAGGTCGGCGGCTACTTCAACTCGGGCCAGGACTGCACGGCCTCGTCTCGGATCCTCGTGTCGAAGGCGATCTACGACGATGTGCTCGCGGCGACGGTGAAGGCTGTCGACGGAATGAGCGTCGGCGACCCGGGCACGGACGACGAGATCGAGATGGGCCCTGTGATCTCCGGCGAGCAGCAGGAGCGGGTGCTCGGGTTCCTCGAACGCGCTACCGCGGCGAAGGCGACGATCGTCACCGGCGGCGAGGCGGTCGGCGAGCGCGGCTTCTTCGTGCAGCCGACCATCGTCACCGATGTCGCGCAAGACGCCGAGATCGTCCAGGACGAGGTGTTCGGCCCCGTCGTGACCGTCCAGCCCTTCCCCTCCGACGACGAGGCGATCGAGATGGCGAACGACGTGCGCTACGGGCTCGCGGCCTCGGTGTTCTCCGAGAACGTGGGGCGGGCGCTGAAGGTCGCGGCCAAGCTCGACTTCGGCACCGTCTGGATC
>JACCVK010000003.1 GCA_013698195.1 Actinomycetota bacterium
AGCGTCGTCGTGAGCTCGCCGTTCGCGAGCACGTACGTGCGGTCGGCGAGAACCACCGTCCGCTGTGCTCGCTGCTCGACGAGGAGGATCGCGAGACCGCGCTCGCGGATCTCCTGCAGGGTCGAGAAGACGAGGTCGACGACGACCGGGGCGAGGCCGAGCGAAGGCTCGTCCAGGAGCAGGACGGTCGGTTGGGCGACGAGCGCACGTGCAATGGCGAGCTGTTGCTGCTGCCCGCCGGAGAGCTCACCTGCGGCACGTGCCCTGAAGTCGGCGAGGATCGGGAACAGCTCGTAGACCGCCCCAAGGTCGTCTCCGCCAGCTCCGTTCCGGCGCCGACCCGCGAGTCCGAGCTCAAGATTCTCCGCGACCGTCAGCTCACCGAACAGCCGCCGGCCTTCCGGTACGAGCGCGACACCTTGCCGGGCGATCGTCTCCGGCGAGCGCCCGCGAACGGAGATGCCGCCGATGCGCACATCGCCGGCGCGCGCAGGGACGAGGCCCATGATCGCGTGCAACGTCGTCGACTTGCCCGCGCCGTTGGGACCGATGAGTCCGACGATCTCACCTGCCCTGACGGAGAGCGACACGTTGCGCACGGCGGGAACGCCGCCATAGACGACGCCGAGCCCGTCGACCTCGAGCGCAGGGACTACGAGCGCCGGCTCGGTCATGTCACGTTCCCGTGAACCGCCGTCTCCCCGAGGTAGGCGGCGGCGACGTCGACGTTCGCCCGGATCTCCTTCGGCTCGCCCTGTGCGAGCGTCGCGCCGTGGTCGAGGACGTGAATCCGGTTGCAGACGTCCATGACGAGCGCCATGTTGTGGTCGATCAGGAGCACGCCCACGTCGTCGGTGTCGCGCACCGAACGAACGACGGCGGCGAAGTCGGGGACCTCGGCCTCCGGCAGACCGGCGGCGGGCTCGTCGAGCAGGACGAAGGCCGGCTCGGTCGCGAGCGCGCGCGCGACCCCGAGACGACGTTCGTCACCGTGCGCGAGCGACGCGGCCGGCAAGTGCGCGTAGTTCGTCAGCCGGAGCCGCTCGAGCAATACGTCTGCGCGGCGCTTGGCAGTGCGTGCGCCCGTTCCCGTCCCGAGCGCCGCGACTTCGACGTTTTCGCGCACCGTCAGTCCACGGAACGACCGGCCGTGCTGGAACGTTCGAGCAAGACCGTGCCGACCGCGCCGGTGCGCGCTCCAGCTCGTGACATCGTGACCCTCGAGCTCCACCGATCCCTCATCCGGAAAGTCGAATCCCGTGAGGATGTTCACGAGCGTGGACTTGCCGGCGCCGTTCGGGCCGATCAGCCCCACGACCTCACCCCGATGTACCTCGAGCGTCACATCCCGGAGCGCCTGCACGCCCGCGAACGCGCGCGAGACCGAGGCGGCCCGGAGCGATGCTCCGGGCCGCCTCGCCTCGTGCGGATCTGTCTCCGCCTCGGCCACGCGTCCCTAGATCTTGGGGACGACCTTCGCCCTGACGGTTCCCACAACCTTCGGAACGTTGTTCTGCACGCGAATCACCCGGTACTGGCGACCGAAGACCGTGTGCAGGCTCTTCGAGAAGCTCACCTGTCCCGAGAGCGTCGGGATCTTGTTGAACTTCTCCATCTGGGTGGCAAGGGCGTTGCCGTTGGTCGACCCGCCGGTGCGGCGTAGCGCCGTGACAAGCCCATCGATGGCAGCGGGGCCGGTTATGAACCCGCCGGTGCTCCCCGCCTTTGCGATCGCCGCCTTGTTCTGGTTCGCGACGACGTTCACCGCCTTGACCGGATCGTCTCCGAACGCGGACGCGAACGTGACGTAGAAGTAGTTGGTGACTTTCGGATCCGGCGTGTACCAGTAGTTGCCGTCACCTGCCCACGAGTTGAGCACCGGTGTGGTGTTACCGAGCGTTCGCAGGCCGTTGAGGATCGGCACCTGTGCGCCGAATGCGGCCGCGGTCGCGGTGACGATCACGTCGGCATCCTCTGAGTTGAGCCTCGTAACGACGTTCTGCCAGGACGCCGGGCTTCCGCCGGCGGACCGATACGTCTCCTCGGTCACGACGGTTCCGCCGAGCTGCCTCCAGCGGGCCTCGAACGCCTGGACGACGTTGCGGAAGTAGACGATCACCGTGTCGGTGGCGAGTGAAGCCTTCCGCCAGCCACGCCGCCAGGCGTATTCCGCCATCGCGGAGCCTTCGTCCTGGGCCACGTTCCCGTACGAGAACGCGAGGCGCCCCTTCGCACCGAAGCGCTTCGGACCCATCTGGTCTGTGCCGATGCACGGCGCGATCGTGAGCTTCCCGCGGTTGATCGACTCCTGCACGACCGGAGCCGCGAGGTCGACGTCGCAG
>JACCVK010000018.1 GCA_013698195.1 Actinomycetota bacterium
CGCCGGCGCGTACGTCCTCGAAGCACAGCAACACGACGCCCGGCCGCTCGCCGGCGAGCTCCTCGAGCTTCGTCTGGATCTCCTCCACGCCGAATCGCTCGAGCCGAGCCCGGAAGCCCTGCTCGAACTCCTCCTCGCTCAGATCCGTCCCGAGCAGGCCGTACGGCGCGACCATTCCGCACCGGCCGGCGAGCTCGTACCCGAGCTTGAATCTCGGGTTCCCTACTGTCGTCCCGACCGGCGCCAGGCCGCTCTCGAGGATCTTCTCGCGCGCCTGGTAGCGCCCGGTGGCGATCACCATCGCGTCCTCCTTCGTCTCTGTCGCCCGAGTCCCACAAGGTCGCGCACCATCGCAAGCGGGTCGATCAGGCTCCTTCCAGAAATCCTAGTTGACGGCGCGCGTACTTGCAGAGCGCGCAGCGTGCTAGGTCAAGGCCCCGAAATCGCGAAGCAATTTCGCGACTCTGCGTGTGGATTGGGTTGGGTTTAGCTGTGTACCGGGGTCAAAAAAAGCGGAGTTGCAACACTCGAGAAGGTGTCGTAGCACCGTCGTGTCGCTTCGAGTCGAGCGTCGGTAGCAGGCGATTCTCGGGCGATCGCGAACGCCGCTACGTGCCGAGTGAGTCGGAACGGCTACGGCAAGCGGGCCGGGATCTCGCGTCGATCGCGGCGCGGATCGAGACGGGAGAGGCGAGCCGGGAGGAACTCGAGGCGGTCATGGCCGAGATTGCGGGCGTACAACGTTCACTGTTCGGCCCACGACCGCGAGCGCCCCGAGGAGCTGGCGGAAGACACCGAATCCTCGCCTACCTCCAGGCCCGCGTGGGGGAAGACATCTCAGGAGAGGAGTTGGCCGCGGCGAGCGGGATTCACGAGTGGGCGCGTCGCCTGAGAGAGCTCCGCGTCGAGCATGGGTACGAAATCACGGAGGTCGGCGACGGCATCTATCGGATGGAGCGCGCAGAGCCGGACGAAGAACGAGCTCGGCGATGGCAGCTGGCGAACAAGATAAGGCGTAGCGCCGGTAGCGCGACCGAACGCATCGAGGCGTTTCTCGAGGCGTCCAAGGGAGAAGTCGTCACGCGCGATCACATCGACTACGTCGCGAACATCCGCGAGGGCATCCGGCGGGTGCGCGAGCTTCGCGACGAGCACGGCTGGCCCATCAACTCGTACATCGACGAGCCCGCCCTGCGACCCGGCGAGTACAGGCTCGTCTCAAGTGACCCGTCCGACCGTCGGGACCCTCGTCAGCGTCTCTACCCGGAAGGACTCCGGGAGAGAGTGTTCGCGCGTGACAACTACACGTGTACGAAGTGTGGTCGAAACCGCGAGCGGGCACTCGCGGCCGGTGACACGCATTTCTACCTCGAGATTCACCACAAGCACGCCGTGGCCGAGGAACTGGACGCCCTGCCCCCGGATGAGCTGAACCGCGAAGAGAACCTCGTAACACTGTGTCACCGCGATCACGCGGCGCTGACGGCTGCGTTTCAAGAGCGCCGCCGCGGGGACCGTCGAGGCCGATAGCGTCCGCGTCCTCGTGCCGGACGCGCTTACCCCGGAGCAGCGGAGCAAACTCATGGCGCGCGTGCGCACCCGCGACACCGCGCCCGAGATCGCCCTCCGTCGTGCCCTGTACGCGGCGGGTCTCAGAGGATGGCGGTTGCATCGGCGACTTCCCGGAAGGCCCGACCTCGCGTTCGGACGCGCACGCGTTTGCGTGTTCGTCGACGGTGCGTTTTGGCACGGCCACCCAGACGTTTACCACGGTCAGTCGGGAGAGTTCTGGGACCGCAAGATCGCGCGCAATCGCGATCGAGACGCCCGCGTGGACGCTGAACTCGCCGATCGTGGGTGGTCTGTCTTGCGTATCTGGGACTTTGAAGTCGAGCAAGATCCGACCGAGTGCGTGCGTCGCGTACAAGAGGCGCTCGGGCATGCAGTTGCCGTCCGAAGCGGCGGTTAGCTTCATCCTGCGTGGCGCGCCTTCGACTCATGGACCTCTTTGCAGGGTGCGGCGGCATGACGCAGGGCTTCATCGACGCGAGGGCATACGAGTCCGTGTTCGCGGTCGAGTGGGATCCGGACGCGGCGGAGACATATGCCCGCAATTTCGGGGACCACGTGTTCGTAGGCCCTGTCGAGCACGTTCAGGCGTTCCCGGCGGCCGACGTGGTTATCGGCGGACCGCCATGTCAGGGCTTCTCGCCGCTGAACATGCGCGGTGTCGGCTTTGAGCGGCGCGGTCTGTGGCGCGAGTATCTGCGCGCGCTCGAGGAATCCGCACCGGAAGCGTTCGTCATGGAGAACGTGCCCGAGTTGCTTCGCTCAGCTGAATACGCGACCTTCCACCGCGCGGCGGAAGCACTCGGTTACGCGGTAGACGGTCGTGTTCTCAACGCGGCCGACTTCGGCGTCCCGCAGACTCGCCGTCGCGCCTTTGTTATCGGTGTCCGCGAAGGAGCACCGCCTTGGCCCACCGAGACGCACGCTGCGCCGGGGAAGGATCTGAAAGGTCGGAAGCCTTGGCGGACGTTCCGTGACGCCGTCAAAGGACTACCGCTGGAACCGGACGAGTTGCGCTGGCATCGCTCGCGGAATCCGCGAGCAACGAGTCTCGAGAGATACAAGACCATTCCGAACGAAGGCGAGGGCAGGTTTGATCTTGCCGCGCGACGTCCCGACATCACGCCTGCGTGCTGGCTGCGCAAGAAGTCCGGCTCGACGGATGTCTTCGGCCGGCTGTGGTGGGATCGCCCTGCCTTCACGATCCGCACCGAGTTCTACAAGCCCGAGAAGGGCCGATATCTGCATCCGAGCGAGCATCGCCCCATCACAGTTCGCGAAGCCGCCAGGTGCATGTCCTTCCAGGACAAGTTCGTCTTCCCTGAGCATCAGCC
>JACCVK010000019.1 GCA_013698195.1 Actinomycetota bacterium
GCGCATGCCTCCGCGACCGCAGCCGCGGCGCCGCGGATGTCTGCTGCGTCGAGCTCGAGAGCGGCCGCTAGCTCGACGACGGCCGAGGCCGCGTACCAGACCGACCCGAGGTCGTCGCCGACGTCGCCCACTCCGCATGCAGCGCTGACGCCGTGCGCACGTTCGAGCAGAGACTCGAGCGCCAGGCGGACATCCTCGCCACAACCCTCGACGAAGTACGTGTGTAGCCGCGACAGCCGATCTGTGGGTTCCACGATCCGCGGGCGAGCGAGCTCGACCGCGCGGAGCGGAACTTGGATCTGGGCGCGGGCTTCAGCCACGGGACGGCTCCGAGCCTCAGCCTGTCCCGGTCGGCGCGAGCCGCTCGGCGAGCAGGCGCTCGATATCGAGGAGAAGCTCCTCGGTCTCGTTCCAGCGATCGAAGACACGCAGGCCTGTCGGGCTCCGTCCGCCCGCATCCGCAGTGATCGCGACAGGAAGATCGGGCCGCTTGACGCGCGTCGCGTTGGCCGTTCGCAGCGCGTCCGCGACCGCCGAGCCGCCGTCGAGGATGACCAGGTCGATGTCGGGCTCTTGGACGGCTTCCGGGAGGTGCTCGGGCGTCGACAGCTCCTGCACCACGAGATCGCGTCCCTCAAGTAGGAAGCGCGCGAGCTTGACGAAGCGCGGGTCGCGGCTCGCGACGAGGACCGATGCGCGCGTCTCGTGCATCTCGTCGTCCCAGGAGGAGCCGCGCTCGGCCCGGAGGTCCGTTGCCGTTCTCGAGGCCCAGGCGACGCGGTCACCGACTTCGAGGCCGCGTCGCTCGCACTCGCCTGCGGGGAGCTCGACTACCTCTCGGGCACCGCGACAGGACACCGTTCGCCAGGAGGCCACGGCGCGCTCGATGCGGACGACGACCTGATCCGAGTCGAGAAAGACCACATCGATCGGGAAGCGCATGAAGGCCGTATGGACGTTCCAGGCAGGCCGGAGAACCATGCCCTCGCCCGCCTTCAACCCGCGGCGACCGAGCAGGCCACGCATCCGCCGGTGTGCGCGGTCGGCAACGATGCAGCGTTCGCAGACGACCCGACCGTCCTCCCGCCGAAGCGTCAGCGTCGCCATCGGCCTACAGCACTTCGAAGATCTTGATGAAGGCCGGGACGAGCAGGACGATGAACATCGCCGGGAAGATGAGGAAGGCGAGCGGGAAGAGCATCTTGATCGGAATCTTCTGAGCCGTTTCCTCGATCATCGCCTTCCGGCGTTTCCGCATCTCGAGCGCAAGGTTCCGCATCGTCGTGCCGATCGACACGCCGAGCTTCTCGCCCTGCGTCAGGGAGCGCACGAAGATCCGCATGTTCGAGCAGTCGGCGCGGCGACTGAGACTCTCGATCGCCTCGTTCACCGAGAGCCCCATGCGCTGCTCCTGGAGGGTGAGGCGGAGCTCCTGGCCGAGCGGGTCGGGAAGGCTCTCGGCCGCGACGCGCATCGACGCAAGGATTCCGAGGCCGGCCTCGATCGTGACGACGAGCAGATCGATCATGTCCGGCATCTGCCGGTCCATGGCCTCGAAGCGCAGGCGCCGGCGGCGCTTCACGTAGTACGTCGGGAGGAACCAGCCGAGCACCCCGGCTCCCGCGCCGACGAGGATCGCGAGAATGCCCGAGCCGCCGGCGACCGGTACGAGCCAGAGCGTCACCGTTGCCAGGAAGATCGCGAGGATGACCTGGTAGCCCAGCAGCTTGCGCGGCGTCGTCCCGTACATGCCCGCCGACAGCAGCGTCATCCGAAGCTCGGCCTCGCTGAAACGCCCGACCCTGCGTGCGGTCAGATCACCGAGCCAGCCGGCCAGCCGGTCGAGTGGCCGGCGTCCGGGAGCCTCCGCCGCGCGGCTCGCTACCTCGGCGACGTAGCCGTACGTTCCGATCTGGTCGAGGAGCCCGGTCGAGCCGGTTTCCCTGCGCAAGTTCGCGACGAGGAGCATCACGCCCGCTCCGAGCATCAGGACTCCGACGATTGCGACGAGCTCTAGGCCCATGTTCCTACACCTCTATCTCGACGATTCGTTTGATGACCACCGAGCCCGCGATGAGCATCAGGGCCCAAAGCACGAGAAAGGCGCGCCCGACGTTCGTCGCTGTCAGCGGGTCGAGCCAGTCCGGGTTGATCATCAGGAGGGCGACGACGAGGCCCAGCGGCAAGCCGGTCAGGACCCAGCGCGCCAACCGGCCCTGCGCTGTCAGCACGCGAATCACCCGGCGAATCTCCATCCGGCCGCGGACGTTCTCGACGACGCGATCGAGCACCTCGGCGGTGTTGCCGCCCGCGTCGCGCTGCAGCCGCGTGACGATGGCAACCTGCTCCATATCGATGGAGCCCATCCGCTGCGAGGTGACCATCAGCGCCTGGTCGACCGGAATGCCGAGCTGCTCGTCGGCAAGAACCCTGCGGAACTCCGACTTCGAAGGCTCGTCTGCGCTATCCACCATCACGTTCATCGCGCCGACGAGGCTGTGCCCCGCTCGCATCGCTCCAGCAAGCACTTCGAGG
>JACCVK010000079.1 GCA_013698195.1 Actinomycetota bacterium
GTACAAGGACGCCCGCTCGGGAGGCGTCGGTGCGTTCACCGTGGACAACTTCCCGGTGTTCGACTACTTCCGCCCGAACCTGTACGGGATCTTCGACTCGAACCACGGCTACAAGATGATCGGAGTCGGCAAAGAAGTGGCGGCGGTTCTCGTCGGCGAGCACTCGCGCCTGCTCTACCCGTTCCGCTTCGAGCGCTTCGCGACCGGCGACCTCCACCCGGTCTCCAGCTCACCCTATCCCTGGTCTTGACGGGCTAGGCGGGCGTCCCGACGAAGATCCGCTCGATCGCTGCCGCGTCCTCTGCCTGGGCGTACACGTGCACCCGGTCTCCCGGGGAGAGCACGACGTTGCCGTCGATCCGCTGCGGCCGCCCGTCTCGGATGAGCACACCGACCCACGCACGTTCACCAAGCGGCAGCTCGCGGATGCGGGCCCCTGAGGCGAACGCGGTCTCGCCGACGACGAACTCGAGCACCTCCGCCAGGTCGTGGTCGACTCGGCGGAACGGGATCCGGAGCTTCCGCGCGACGAACGTCAGCGACACGCCTTGGACCACCACCGAGAAGACGACGACGATGAAGACGATCCCGTACAGCTCGCTCGCGCCGTCGACGCCGGCGAGCACGGCGAGTGCGCCGAGGAGGATCGGCACGGCTCCTTTCAGGCCACCCCAGGAGATGAACACACGCTCGGCGTTCGTCAGGCGGGCAGGCAGGAGGAGCGGGAAGACCGCGAGCGGGCGCGCCACGAAGGCGAGGATCACGGCGATCCCGAGCCCCTTCGCCCAGATCTCCACGCTGTCGAGATCGCCGACCGTGATCGTCAGGCCGAGCGCGACGAACACCGCGATCTCCGCCAGACCCGCGATGGACGAGTGGAAGCTCTCGATCTCGCCTTTGCGCGGCATCGCAGCGTCGCCGAGCACGATCCCGGCGACGAACACGGCCAGGAACCCGGAGCCACCGATGACCGCCGCGAGGCCGTAGACGATCCCCGCCCCTGCGAGCACCCGGATCGGATAGAGGGCCAGCCCGGTCACCTGCACGCGACGGAAGACGGGGAGCAGCAACAAGGCACCGGCGATCCCGACGACGAGGCCGAGCACCATCTCGATCGCGAACTCCTCGGCGACGACGACCAGGCTGCCGTCGTCCTCCGAGGCGAGTTCGATCATCCCGATCATCAGCGCGATACCGACGGGGTCGTTCACACCCGCTTCGCCCTCGAGGATCGTCCCGGACCGTCCGCGGACCTCCCGTGCACCGAACACCGAGAAGGTGACGGCGGGATCGGTGGGGGCCACGGCAGCGCCGATCAGTCCCGACTCGATCCAGGTGAAGCCGAGCACGTAATGCGCCGCGCACGCGATGACAGCCGCCGTCAGGAACGTCCCGACGACACCAAGGCCGAGAATGGGACCGAGCGAGCGCCGGAAGCGGCCGAGACCGATGTGGAGTCCGCCGTCGAAGAGGATCACGAGCAGCGCGACGACCGCGATCCGCTCCACGTCCTGAACCGAGAGCACGGTCTGGAGCTCGGTCCAGAGATCCGAGACGACCGCCGCGCCGATGAGAAACAGGGCGGCGTATGGCACCGAGAACCGGTCGGCCAGTCGCATCCCGAGAAGCCCGACGAACACCGTCGCCGAGACGGCGAGGACGATCGCACCGAAGTCGCCGATCTCGGTCAGGGCGAGGACGAGCGCCGGCGCGTGGTCAGCCATGCAGGCGATTCTGCACTGCGGGAGACGCAATGACCGCGTTACCCGTGGAGCGCGATCCTTCGGGAATTCCTGACAGGGATCCTCCCGTCGTCCCGTCCGCCGCACGGCGTGCGCGAGTTGGATCTGCTCGACTTCGCCGCCTGAGCTGACGGCTCGTACTTGATCGGCCGGCCCCGCTGGCCCAGGATGGCGCGATGCTTCTGATCTTCCTGCTCGGCTTCGCCCCGATCCTCATGCTGTTGACGCTCGCACTCGCGCTTTATCTCACGGTCATCGAGCTCCGCGAGCTGAATCCGCATTACGCGTGGTGGGTCTGGTGGCTGCTGCTCGTCTTCATGACCCACTTCATCGGCTACCTATTCCTGAGGGCCTACGCTGTCTATCGACGCTGGCACGCCACCAGCGGGTAACGGCCCGGAGCCGGCCGAGCCGGCCGAGCCTGCCCCGCGCCGCGGCGTCAGAGACCATCCGCTCGGAAAGGTCGCGTTGCTCGCGATCGTCCTCCTCGCGGCTCTCCTCGTCGCGCAAACATGCGGCTCGGCGAACCAGGAGATCTCTCAGGAGGAGGCGGTCGCGATCGCAATCGAGGCCGCGGGCTTCGAGCCCTGCACACGGACGCAGTGCCGTCAGGTGCGCGCACTTCGACAGGGCATCCCTTCGCGCCTGTACTGGGTTGTCGGCCTCGCAGAGAACGTCGCTGCCGACGGGGAGCCGACCGGAGCCAGGACATTTCTCGTCGACGTGAACACGGGTGACGTGACCGAGAGCCGCTGACGCGGCTGTGTAGCTCTCCCACACATCGCATCGCCGAACGCAGGCGAAGTCGGACATGGAACGCCCGGGTTCCCGTGTTTACGGTCTCCGCATCGTGGACGGTCGCGCCACCCGAGGGGGGCTGGAATGATCTCGACGCTGCTGCCGACCTGGCTGGCCCAAGCTCCTCCGGTCGAGGACGTCGACGCCAAGGTCAACCTCGACTCGCTGATCCTGACGGAGCAGTTCTACTTCTGGACCGTCGTGATCATGTGGCTGATCCACGTCGGCTTCATGGCGTACGAGGCCGGCGCAGCCCGCCGCAAGAACGTCATGTCGACGGCGATGAAGAACATCCTGACGATCGCCGTCGTCACGCCGACCTTCTACTACTTCGGCTGGTACATCTACGGCTGCTTCGAGGAAGGTTGGCCGAAGGACGGGCACGCGAGCCCCACGGTCGAGGGGCTGGAGATACTCGGAGGCTTCTGCCAGAACACGGCGCCCTGGGCGGCCCAAATGGGGCCGAACCTCCAGGATCACGTCAGCGCCGTCTTCTTCCTGGCCTTCCTGCTCTTCTCCTGGACGACCGCCTCGATCATGTCGGGAGCGCTCATCGAGCGCGTTCGGCTGTCGGCGTTCCTCATCCTCGGCGCTCTGCTCGGGTCCGTCGTCTGGATCATGGACGCGGCCTGGGGCTGGAGCGGCGGCGGCTGGCTCGTCACGCGCTTCGGCTTCCACGACTCGATCGCGTCGCTCGTCGTGCACGGAGTCGCAGGCGCGTTCACGTTAGGAG
Organism: Actinomycetota bacterium; assembly: GCA_013698195.1. Classification (GTDB taxonomy): domain Bacteria; phylum Actinomycetota; class Thermoleophilia; order Gaiellales; family Gaiellaceae; genus GMQP-bins7. Next base: position 3,274 of record JACCVK010000079.1, read on the forward strand.
TCCTGCTGAACCTCGGTCCCCGGATCGGCAAGTACACGGTGGAGGGAGCGGCGCGGACCTTCCGCGGGCACAACACGCACCTGACCCTGTTGGGTT
>JACCVK010000132.1 GCA_013698195.1 Actinomycetota bacterium
CGGCGGTCGTCGCACGGTCGCTTTTGCCCGGCCCCTTCACCCTTGTCTTGCCGAATCCGGCTCGGCGCTTTCCTTGGCTCGGCGGCGACCGCACGGACACGATCGGTGTCCGCGTTCCGCTCCTCGACGGGCCGGCGAAGGAAATTCTCGAGCAGACCGGCGCCGTCGCAGCGACGAGCGCGAACCTGCACGGCGGCGCCGACCCGCGTCGCGTGGAAGACATCCCGCAAGAGGTGCGGGCTGCTGCTGTCGTCGTCGACGGTGGGGAGCTGCCAGGTTCGCCGTCGACCGTCATCGACCTGACCGGCGCCGAGCCGGTCGTGGTGCGCGAGGGCGCGGTCCCGGCGTCCGAGGCACTTGCACGCGTCGCAGCCGTCCTCGGGGAGTGGTCCGGCAAGTAGCATCGAGTCGATGGCGGTCGCGCCGCATACCTTCGAGGATTTGCGAGCAGCGACGCTTTCGGACGTCGACCCCGAGATTGCCGACCTGCTCGGTCAAGAGCTTGAGCGCGAACGTGGCGAGATCGAGCTGATCGCGTCCGAGAACTTCACGTGGCCGGCGACGCTCGAGGCCGCCGGCAGCGTTCCAACGAACAAGTACTCGGAGGGGTATCCGGGCCGGCGCTATTACGGCGGCTGCGAGATCGTCGACGAGATCGAGCAGCTCGCAATCGACCGCGCCCGCACGCTCTTCGATGCCCAGCACGCGAACGTGCAGCCGCACGCTGGTGCCCAGACGAACATGGCCGTCTACTTCGCGTGCCTCGAGCCGGGCGACACGATTCTCTCGCTGTCGCTTTCGCACGGCGGCCACCTGACTCACGGGCTCAAAGTCAACTTCTCGGGACGGCTCTACGACATCCAGCACTACGGCGTCTCGCGGGAGACGAGCCTCGTGGACTACGACGACGTGCTGCGCCTGGCCAAAGAGCATCGGCCCAAGCTCATCGTCTGCGGTGGCTCCGCCTACCCGCGAACGGTCGAGACGCTGCGCTTCCGAGAGATTGCCGATGAGGTCGGCGCCCTGCTCCTGTGCGACATGGCTCACTTTGCAGGGCTCGTCGCCGCCGGCATCCAGCCGAATCCGGTCGCGGACTGCGACTTCGTCACCTCGACGACGCACAAGACGCTCGCCGGGCCGCGGGGTGGATTCATCCTCTGCCGAGAGGAGCACGCGCAGGCAGTCGACCGCGCGGTCTTCCCGGGAATGCAGGGCGGTCCTCTGAATCACGTGATCGCCGCCAAGGCGACGTGCTTCAAGATCGCGGCGACGGAGCCGTTCCGCGAGTATCAACAGCAGATCCGCACGAATGCCGACGCGCTTGCCGAGACGCTCCAGGAGGGTGGGGTGGAGGTGCTCACGGGCGGCACAGACACGCACCTTCTGCTCATCGACCTGCGCCGGTCGGAGTGGAGCGGGAAGGACGCGGAGGAGCGACTGGCCAAGGCCGGCATCACAGTGAACCGGAACACGATTCCCTTCGACGAGCGTCCTCCCACGATTGCGTCCGGCGTCCGGCTCGGAACTCCCGCGGTGACGATGCGGGGATTCGACGAGGACGACATCCGCGAGGTGGGGAGGATCATCGTCTCCGTCCTGTCGCAAGGCGCCGATCTCGAAGCGCTCGCCGCTCGAAGTGCGGCACTGTGCGAGCGGCGACCGCTCTATCCAGAGATGGATGCGTTCCCGACGTTCGGCGCCGCCGGCGCCTAGCCTCCGAAACACGTGGACACCAAGGCTTCACTAATCACCTCCGACACCGGCACGGTGACGGAAGTGACTCATCCGCTCGTGCAGCACAAGCTCGGGCTGCTCCGCGACGTGACCACGACGACGCAGATGTTCAGACAGCTCGTGAACGAGCTGACGCTACTGCTCACGTACGAGGCGACGAAGGACCTGGCTGACGAGGAGGTCGAGATCGAGACGCCGCTCGAGCACATGACCGCGCGGCGGATCTCAGGGAAGAAGATTGCCGTGTGCCCGATCCTGCGGGCCGGCATGGGCATGCTGGACGCCGTGCTCTCGCTCGTCCCCGGAGCGCGGGTCGGCTTCATCGGGCTCTTCCGCGATGAGGAGACGCTCGAGCCGGTCGAGTACTACGTCAAGCTGCCGGGCGACATTGCCGACCGCGACGTCATCCTCCTCGACCCGATGCTCGCGACCGGAAACTCGACGGCTGCGGCTCTCGACACCGTCAAGCGCGCGGGAGCGACCTCGGTGCGGCTCATCGCGCTGATCGCCGCTCCGGAGGGCGTCGAGCGGGTCCACCGCGAGCATCCGGAGGTCCGAATCGTCGTCGCGTCGGTCGACCGCGGTCTGAACGAGAAGGGCTACATCCTCCCGGGGCTCGGCGACGCAGGCGACCGTCTCTACGGGACGAAGTAGGCGGCGAGCATGTTCGACGAGCTCAAGGCGACTCCAGAAGTCCTGTACGGAGCAGGCATTGCCTTCGCGATCGTGATGCTCCTGACCCCGGCGGTCGGCGGCATGGCCCGCCTTCTCGGCGCGGTCGATCGACCGGACTCGCGACGCCTCAATCGCAGCCCGGTTCCTCGTCTCGGCGGGCTCGCGATCTTCCTGGGAATCGTGGTTCCCGCACTGGCATTTCTCGACCTCTCGGGCGAGACGCGCGGCGTCCTACTCGGGGCGGCGGTCGCGACCGTCGTTGGCGCCGTGGACGACTTCCGAGGCCTCTCGCCTCCGACGAAGCTCGCCGGGCAGGTCGCTGCAGCCGCGATCCCACCTGCCTTCGGCGTCTGGATCGATCACATCACGTTCCCGTTTTTGGGAGTCCTCGACATCCCTGCGTGGCTCGGCGTTCCGATCTCGATCGTCTTCATCGTGGCGGTCATGAACATGGTCAACTTCCTCGACGGGCTCGACGGGCTGGCAGCCGGAGTCTGTGGAATCGCGGGCGTCACCTACGCGGTGCTGGCTCTCTCGCTCGGCAAGCCGGATCCCGCCATCCTTTCTGCAATCGTTGCCGGGGCGTGCCTCGGCTTTCTGCGTCACAACTTCTTCCCGGCGCGGATCTTCATGGGCGACTCCGGTGCGATGTGCCTCGGCTTCATCCTGGCCGCGGTCTCGATCCAGGGGTTGCTCAAGACCGCATCGACGGTCGTCCTGGTGCTCCCGCTCCTCGTTCTGGCCGTGCCGATCATCGACACGTCGTTCGTCGTCGCGAAGCGCCTCAAGTACCGGCAGCCGATCTACGGCGCCGACCGGAGTCACCTCCACCATCGCTTCCTCGACATCGGGTTCACGCAGAGACGCGCAGCCGTCACGATGTGGCTCTGGTGCCTAAGCCTCGCCGGCGCGGCGCTCGCGACGCGTTTCGTGCCCTTCCGCGACGGTGGCGAGTGGCATCTCTGGGAGACGCTCGCGGTCGCCGGGATCGCGCTCTTCGCGCTCGCGTTCTCGGTCTACGTCGTCTACCTGCTCGAGATCGTGAAGCTCGCGAACCCGCGCATCCGCCGTCGAGAGCGGGAGCAGTCCGAGTCGGGAGAGCGGCTCTCGGCGTGAGGATGTCCCGCTCGCCG
>JACCVK010000135.1 GCA_013698195.1 Actinomycetota bacterium
CATCACGGAGAAGGGCGCCGCACTCGACGCGCAGCTCCTCTTCTTCGGCCTCGAGATCGCCGAGATCCCCGACGACGCGGCCGCCACGCTGCTCGAGGCACCCGAGCTCGCGCACTGGCACCACTGGATCCGCTCGCTCCGCAAGTTTCGCCCGTACCTCCTCTCGGAGCCGGAAGAGAAGATCGTTACGGAGAAGAGCGTCTCTGGCGTCAGTGCCTGGGATCGCCTCTACGAGGAGCTCCTGGGCGCGCTGCGAGTCGATCTCGAGGGAGAGGAAACGTCGTTCGAGGAGGCGATGTCGAAGCTGTACTCGCCGGATCGCGACCTGCGCCGGACAGCGGCCGAGTCAGTGACGCGCGCACTCGAGCCGGGGCTTCGCACGCGGACGTTCGTCTTCAACACGATCCTCCAGGACAAGTCGATCGATGATCGACTGCGCGGGTATCCGACCTGGATCTCGGGCCGCAACCTCCGGAACGACACGACCGACGAGGCCGTGCAGGCGTTGATCGATGCAACCGTGTCCCGTTACGACGTCGTGCAGCGCTACTACACGCTGAAGGCGAAGCTCATCGGACTCGACCGGATCACGTACTACGACCGGTTTGCGCCAATCGGCGACGACCCGGCCAAAGCCTCGTGGGAAGAGGCGCGCGAGATCGTCGTCGGGGCATACGCGGACTTCGCCCAGGATGCGGGGGACGTCGCGGAGCGCTTCTTCCAAGAGAATTGGATCGACGCCGCAGTCCGCGACAACAAGCGCAACGGTGCGTTCTGCGCAACGAGCGTCCCAGGCGTCCATCCGTACGTCCTCATGAACTTCACGGGCGATCGGAGATCGATCCTCACGCTGGCACACGAGCTTGGCCACGGGTTGCACGGCTGGATGGCCCAGCCGCTCGGCCTCTTCAACGCGGACACACCGCTGACCACCGCAGAGACCGCGTCCGTGTTCGGGGAGGCGCTCACCTTCAAGCGCCTGCTCGCGCTCGAGGAGGACCCGACTCGCCGGCTGAACCTCCTCGCCGGGCGGATCGAGGACTCGATCGCGACCGTTTTCCGCCAAATCGCGATGAACCGTTTCGAGGACGCGGTTCACAACGAGCGCCGCTCGCAGGGCGAGTTGGCGACCGAGCGGTTCGAGGAGCTGTGGCTGGAGTCGCAGACAAAGCTCTTCGCCGACTCCGTGGACATCGACGGCTATGGCACGTGGTGGAGCTACATCCCGCACTTCCTGGGCTCACCGGGCTACGTCTACGCGTATGCGTACGGCTTTCTCTTCGCGCTCGCGATCTTCCGCCGCTACGAACTGGAGGGCGAGGCGATGGTCGAGCCGTACTTCGAAGTGCTCCGCGCCGGCGGGTCGCGCCCACCGGAGGAGCTGGCGAGGATCGTCGGCCTCGACCTCACCGACGCGGGCATCTGGGAGAGTGGGATCGATGCACTTTCCGACGAGCTCGACGAGGCCGAGAAGCTGGCCTCGGAGATCGGACTCGGCTAGTCGTGTTACTCGCGTAGGGGCGAGGCATGCCTCGCCCCTACGTCCCTGAGCAGCGATTTAGCCCCAGCTCAGACCCCGATTTTCTAGCGCACGCCCAATTTCCCCGGTACCCTCGTCGCCTGATAGGCAGGCACGGTCACAGAGGGCTACGAAGGAGGAGTCGGTGCGAAAGCTCATCGTAAGTGCGGTCGTATTGATCGCTGCGCTTGCGTTCACGGTCTCGGGGGCGCTCGGCGGCGCGGATCAGGCCCCGGGGGTCACCGCCAAGTCGATCACAATCGGCGGAACATTTCCGCTCACAGGGCCAGCGGCGGCCTACGCGCCGATCGGCAGCGGAATCAGGACGTATTTCAGCTTCATCAACTCCCGTAAGGGCCCGGACAAGAAGCGCGGAATCGGCGGTCGTCAAGTCGTCTTCAAGATCTACGACGACGGCTACAACCCGGCGAACACCGTCCAGCTCACGCGGAAGCTCGTCGAGGAGGACAAGGTCTTCGCCATCGTGGG
>JACCVK010000297.1 GCA_013698195.1 Actinomycetota bacterium
CTCGAGGTCGTCCGCGTCCGCGACGCGCACGACACAGTCGATCCCGAGATTCTGAGCGCGTTCCCACGCGTCCGCATCGGGCGGCACGACGACGGCATCGGCCGTCGACCCGGGCGTGCTCGGGAGCTCGCCGAGAAGAAGCACCGGGAGCTGCGATCCGGCGCGGAGGTCGGACGCGGCGTGCGACACTGCGAGCGCGTCCGCTCCCTGCTGCTCGGCGGCCGCGGCCTCCTGGCCGTCCGTGACCTCGACCAGCACCGAGATGCCGTCGCCTTCGGCGATCGCCTGGCTCAACCTGCTCAACGCGGCGGATGCTACTCAGAACGCGTTTCCGGATGACGCTTCGGCACGAGACGCCGTTCCGCAGCACGTATTGGCCACCGCCGTCGCTTCCGGACATCTACCGTGGAGACGTGCGCGCTACCGCTCTCGCCCTCGCGCTGCTCATCATCTCCGGCGGCACGGCGTTCGCGAAGACGATCGACGGCACGGGCCGAAGCGAGCGGCTGCTTGGAACCGCGCAGGCCGACGTGCTGTTCGGGCGCGGAGGCAGCGACCGGCTCGTCGCACTCGGCGGCACCGACTTCCTGAGCGGAGGGACGGGACGAGACCAGCTCGATGCCGGCCCTGGAGCCGACCGGATCGTGGCGCAGTACGACGGCGCGAGAGATGTCGTTCGGTGCGGATCCGGGCTCGACGTCGTGAACGCCGACCTGCTGGACGCGGTCGGCGCGGACTGCGAGCTCGTCGGCAGACGGCTCTCTCGAGACCCTTACACGGGCTCGCAGAGCCAGCACGAGACACAGGTGGAGCCCGACAGTCTCACCGTCGGCCGAACGACCGTCGTCACGTTCCAGGTCGGCCGCCGCTTCGACGGCGCCGCCGACAACATCGGCTACTCCGTGTCGAACGACGACGGGCGCACCTGGCGGAGCGGATTGCTACCCAGCCTCACGCTCGCAAGCGTCCCGGCCGGACCGCACGAGCGCGCCAGCGACCCGGTGGTCGCGTACGAGGCGACGACTAGCACGTGGCTGATCTCGACGCTCGCGATCCAGGGTGAGATCACGCGGCTCACGATCAGCCGATCGAGTGACGGCTTCACCTGGGGCAACCCCGTAATCGCGATCGAGGCCGCGTCGGCGAACGGGATCACATTCGACAAGAACTGGGTTGTGTGCGACAACGGTGCGTCCAGCGCGTTCCGCGGCCGCTGCTACCTCGCGTACACGGACACCGTTCGAGACGGCGGCCTCGCGGTGCTGAGCTCGCTGGACGGCGGAGTCACCTGGTCGGCACCGGTAGGTATCAGCGCCAGCGACGCGGTCGGCGCGTTCCCCGTAGTTCGTCCGGCGGGCGAGCTCGTCGTGATCTTCAACTGGGACGGCAGGCGAATCGGCTCGTCCGTCTCGACAGATGGCGGGCTGAGCTTCGGCGCTCCCGTGCAGGTAGCGGAAATCCAGGTGCGCTCGATTCGCGGGCTGCGCTTCTTCCCGCTGCCCTCGGCCGACGTCGATCCGTCCGGGCGGGTCTGGATCACCTGGCACGACTGTCGGTTCGATCCCGGGTGTGACGTAAACAGCGTTCTTGTCTCCAGCTCGCCGGACGGGAGCGCTTGGAGCGCGCCCGTGGCGGTGACGTCTCGCCGAAACTCGTTCATTCCCGCTATCGGCATCCACCCGCAAACAGGCCGGATGGCGATCGTCTACCACGTCGTCCGTCCGGGAGGCATCGACGTCGAGCTCATCGAATCTCCAGGCCGTGCGAACGGGTTCGGCGGGCCTCGGCGACTGTCGGCGCAGACGATGCGCGTCGAGTGGCTCCCGAACACGGTCTCCGGCCGCATGCTCGCCGACTACGTCTCCGTGCACTACGCGGGCGACCGGCCGCTGGCCGCGTGGGTACTCGCGTCGGAGCCGGTCGGCGCGAGCCTTCGGCAGGCGGTGTGCGCGACGCGTGGATAGGTCAAGACGCTCGTACGCGGCGGCGTTCCGAGCGGCCGGGGCAAACTTCTAGAGACCGATGGGGTGCCAGACGGTCTTGAGCTCGAGGAACGCCTCGATCTCCCACGGGCTCTGCGTGTCGGCCGGCGAGCGCACGACGCGCTTGACGTTCTCCGCCGCGAGCCGCTCGAGCTCGGCGACGTCGCCGTTCGCACCGGTGAGATCGATCGCGTTGACGTCCATGTGACCGGCCAGCCAGGGTGCGAGCTCGTCGTGGAAGCCGGTCAGGATGTTGATCGCCCCTGCTGGGACGTCTGAGGTCGCGAGCGCCTCGGCGAGCTCGATCGCTGCGAGGGGGTGCTCCTCGGACGCGACGGCGACGACGGCGTTGCCACCAACAAGGGCGGGCGCGATCCGCGAGACGATCCCGGCCAGGGGCGGTTCGCCAGGCGCGAGCACCGCGACCACTCCGGTCGGCTCGGGAACGGTGAAGTCGAAGTACGGCCCCGCAACGGGGTTTGAACCCCCGAGAATCTGGGGCAGCTTGTCGGCCCAGCCTGCGTACCAGACGACACGATCGATCGCGGCCTCGACCTCCTTGCGCCCGGACGAGACGGCCGCGAGGTCGGTCGCGCGAGCCTCGAGCATCTCCGCGAGCCGGTACAGAACCTGGCCGCGGTTGTACGCGGTCATGCCCGACCACACAGGGAACGCCCCGCGGGCGGCGCGAACAGCATCGCGAACGTCCTTACGAGACGCGCGGGCGACGTTCTGGCCCTCGGCCTGGTAGGTGCGGCCGGACTCCGAGCGCGGGAACGCGCCGCCGACGTAGAGCTTGTACGTCTTCTTGACCGGAATCCGAGTCACGCTCGACCCCTCCTCCGCCATGTCGCCGACATGTGGGAAAACCGGCACGAATTTGGTGCAGCTGCGTGTGTCTCGTGTGGCGAGTTCGCCGGTACGCTCGGCAGCGGGTGGAGGGCGGCCAAGCTCCCCACCCAGGGTGGGGAGAACGTGTGCTGCGGCTCGCGTACCTCGCCGCGCGCGCTCACTCGAACCTCAGATACGGCGCGAGTCCGTGGCGACCGCCTTCGCGCCCGAATCCCGACTCCCGGTAACCGCCGAAAGGCGACGACGGGTCGAAGCGATTGAACGTGTTCGCCCATACCACACCCGCCCGCAAGCGCTCGACCATCCACAGGATGCGCGATCCCTTCTCCGTCCAGACTCCTGCCGAGAGCCCGTACGGCGTGTTGTTCGCCTTCTCGATCGCCTCCTCGGGCGTTCGGAACGTCATCGTCGAGAGCACCGGCCCGAAGATCTCCTCTTGCGAGATGCGGTAGCTCTGCGCGACGTTCGTGAAGAGCGTCGGCCGGAACCAGTAGCCGCGCTCCGGCAGCCGGCACTCGGGTTGGAAGATCTCGGCACCCTCCTCCTCCCCGCTCGCGACGAGCTCCGTGATCCGGGCCAGCTGCTCCGCGGAGTTGATCGCTCCGACGTCCGTGTTCTTGTCCAGCGGATCGCCGACGCGCAACGTCGAGAGACGGCGCTTCAGCTTGTCGATCAACGGCTCGTAGATCGACTCCTGCACGAGCAGCCGAGACCCGGCGCAGCACACATGCCCCTGATTGAAGTAGATGCCGTTCACGATCCCCTCGACAGCCTGGTCCAGCGCCGCGTCGTCGAAGACGATGTTCGCCGCCTTGCCACCGAGCTCGAGCGTCAGCTTCACGTCGCGCCCCGCGAGCTCGCGCATGATGAGCTTCCCGACCTCGGTGGAGCCGGTGAACGCGAGCTTGTCGATGTCCTCGTGCTTGACGAGATGCGCGCCCGTCGTGCCGTCGCCCGTGACGATGTTGACGACCCCCGGAGGCAGTTCCGCCTGCCGGCAGACATCGGTGAACAGGAGCGCCGTTAGCGGCGTCGTCTCGGCCGGCTTGAGCACGACGGTGTTGCCGCACGCGAGCGCAGGTGCGATCTTCCACGCGAGCATCAAGAGCGGGAAGTTCCAGGGGATGATCTGCGCCGCAACCCCGAGCGGCTTCGGGTTGCGATTCGGAAATGCGTACTCGAGCTTGTCCGCCCACCCGGCGTAGTAGAAGAAATGCGCCGCTGCGAGCGGGAGATCGACGTCGCGCGACTCCTTGATCGGCTTGCCGCCGTCGAGCGATTCGGCGACCGCGAACTCGCGCGAGCGCTCCTGGAGGATGCGCGCGATGCGGAAGAGGTACTTCGCCCGCTCTGAGGGAGCGAGCTTCGCCCACCCGTCGTCGAACGCACTCCGGGCGGTCGAGACGGCGAGATCGACGTCCTCAGGCCCAGCGAGCGCGAACTCGAGGAGCTCTTCCTCTGTCGAGGGCGAGATCGAGGTGAGCGACTTGCCCGAGCGCGGCTCGACCTCCTCGCCCCCGATGAAAAGCCCGTACCGTGGCTTGATCTCGACGATGTCGCGCGCCTCCGGCGCGGCCGCGTACTCCCACGCGAGCGGGGCGGGGACGGCGGAAGGACGTTTCTCGACCTGCGCCATCAGTCGATCGTGAAGTAGTCGCCGGACTGATACCGCCCAGTGCGCTCCTTGCGGATCTGCATGAGGACGTCGTTCAGGAGCGTCGAGGCGCCAAAGCGGAACAAATCGGGCGTCATCCACTGCACGCCGAGCGTCTCGTAGAGGACGACGAGGTACTGCACGGCCTGCTTCGACTGCCTGATCCCGCCGGCGGGCTTGATGCCGACGATACGACCGGTTTCCGCATGCACGTCGCGGACGGCCTCCATCATGCAGAGCGTCACCGGCAGCGTGGCCGCGGGGCTGATCTTGCCGGTCGAGGTCTTGATGAAGTCCGCCCCCGCCGCAATGGCGAGCAGCGACGCGCGCCGCACGTTGTCATAGGTCCCGAGCTCGCCGGTCTCGAGGATCACCTTGAGGTGGGTGCTTCCGCTGGCCCGCTTGACGGCGACGACCTCGTCGAACACCTGCCCTACCTGACCGGACAGGAAGGCGCCGCGGTCGATCACCATGTCGATCTCGT
>JACCVK010000152.1 GCA_013698195.1 Actinomycetota bacterium
GTGTGTCGATGGTCGTCTTCGGCCTCTCGCGCGAGCTGTGGCTCTCGATGCTCGCGCTGGCATGCGGAGGCGCCGTGGACATGGTGAGCGTCGTGCTGCGCTCGACCATCCTCCCGCTCGTCACGCCGGATGAGTTGCGCGGGCGCGTGAACGCGGTCGAGATGGTCTTCATCAGCGGGTCGAACGAGCTCGGCGCCTTCGAGTCCGGAGTCGCAGCCGCGCTGGTGGGCGCGGTGCCTGCTGTCGTCGCTGGGGGTGTCGCGACGATCGTCATTGCGGGCCTGTGGTGGAAGCTCTTCCCGTCGCTCGCGAAGGTCGACCGTCTGGACGAGCTGCGGCCGGTCGCGCTCGAGCCTATGTGAAGCGTGACCCGAGGCTTCCTGCCTTCACCGGCGGGCGTCGGAGCGCAACCTCCCCGCCGGCACGCCACTGATCGAGGCATCGACCAGCTCCACTGGATGGAGCGCCGGAAGAGGTCTCTGCGCACGCCGAAGGGCGGCTGAGATCTGAACGAGACATCCAGGATTCGCGCTCGCGAATGCGGACGCGCCGGTCGCGAGCACCGCGGCGGCCTTGCGGTCGCCCAGGGAGCGGGCCGCGTCGGGTTGGACGATGTTGTAGATCCCGGCTGAGCCGCAGCACAGGTCCTGCTCGGCGGGCTCGACGATCTCGAGCCCGGGAATCCGCGTCAACGAGGGGAGCGCGGCGAGGGGGAGCCGTTGCGCGTGGCGCAGATGGCAGGAGTCCTGCAGCGCGACGGTGAGCGGCAGCGGGTGACGCGCTGCGCGCGGACCGAGCTGACCCAGCAACTCGCCGACGTCCTGAACCTTTGCCGAGAACGCCGCTGCGTCCTCGTCGCCAAGCAGCCAGCCGAGCTCTTTGAGATGCGAGCCGCAGCCCGAGGAGTTGACCACGACGACATCGACGTCCGTGAAGGCTCGGATCAGCTCGCGTGCGAACGCCTTGCCCTCGTCGAGCCGGCCGGCGTGCACCGAGAGCGCACCGCAGCAGCCCTGCGGTGGCGCCACGACCTCGAGCCCGTCCGCAGCGAGAACGCGGGCGGTCGCACGGTTGACGTCTGGGAACACAGCTGACTGGACGCAGCCGGTGAGCAACCCGACGCGCCCGCGCCGCGCTCCGACCGCAGGCGTGAGCTGGGGCACGCTGCCTCGGCCGCGCCAGCGCGGCGCCATCTCGACCAGGGGTCGAAAGCGCTTCGGCAGCGGCGTCACCTTCCCGAGCGGCGCGAGTCTGAGGGCGGCTCGCATCCGCCGCGGATGCGGCAGTACCCGGAACAGAAGCCCGCGCAGCAGCCGGTCGCCCGCCGGGCGTTGGTACTCCTGCTCGACGGCGTGGCGCGTCGATTCGATCAAGCGGTCGTAGCGGACGCCGGACGGGCACGAGCTGAGACACGCCATGCAGCCGAGGCACCGGTCGAAGTGGGTGGTCACCGTTGCATTCAGGGCCACAGTCCCGTCGAGCCGCGCGTCCATGAGATGGATGCGGCCGCGCGGCGAGTCCATCTCCTCACTCCAGAGGACGTAGGTCGGGCACGTCGGCAGGCAGAAGCCGCAGTGAACGCAGTCGGCGGTGAGCTCAGGGATCACTCTCGGAGCGTTCCCTTCGGGTCGAACGCACGGAGGATGCGCTCCTCGAGCCGATGCAGAGCTTCTGCGCTAGGCGGGCTTTGTGGCTCCGAGCTCGTTGGCTGAATGCCCGTTGCCGTGTACGCGACGCCGGCGCTCGGGCGAACGACAGCCTCGGGAAGCCGTTCGAGGATGTCGCGTAGCTCGCCCGGAGCGAAGCGCGTCGTGCGCCGTGCCTCTTGCTGGCGACGACGGCTCTCCGCCCAGATCTCCTCGTCGCCCTCGTTCCCGGCGACAAGCGCCTGCGCGGTCGCGACCTGCGCGTCCACCGCCGTCTCGGAGCCCTCGAAGCGCACGGCCACTCGACCCGGATGGAGGACGTCGAGTGCGCTTGGCTCAAGGCGCGACCCGAACAAAACGGCGACCGTTTCCGCTGCGTCGTCGGTGGCAACGACGAGTGTCCGCTGCGATTGCGGGAGCGGGTGCAGGCGGAAGCTCGCGCGCGCGATGAGGGCCAGCCGTCCGCGCGACCCGCAGACGAGCCGGCTCAGGTCGTAGCCGGCGACGTTCTTCACGACCTTGCCACCGGCGCTTGCGATCGTCCCATCCGCGAGCACGAGGGTCACACCGAGGACGAGATCTCGTGGCGCTCCAAAGCGGTGCCGGAGCGGTCCCGAGACGTTCTCGGAGAGAAGCGCGCCGATGGTCGGGTCGCCTGGAGGGTCGAGCGACAGGCGCTGACCCTCGAGCGCCAGCGCAGCGTTGAGCGCCGACAACCGTAGACCCGACTCGACGGTGCAGGTGAGGTCGCCGGCCTCGTGCTCCAGGACTCGGTCGAGCCCATCGGTCGTGACGTCCCGACCGATGCGGAGCCCGCGGCCCTCGTTGTTTGCCGCTTGCAGGACAGCTGCCGCTTCTTCGAGACTAGAGACGCTCGGCAACGCCGATCCTCTCGAGCGCATGCGCACGGTACGGACCGGGCACCTCACCGCAGAGCCTCGGCGTGGGTACGACCTTCCCGGGGTTGCACAGCCCTTCCGGATCGAAGGCATCGCGCAGGCGGGTGAAGACGGCGAGATCGCGCTCTGAGAACATCCGCGGCATCGAGCACGCTTTGTCCATGCCGACACCGTGCTCGCCGGTCAAGGAGCCGCCGGCCTCGAGACACGCCTCGAGGATCGCCTCGGCGAGCTCCCGTGCGCGCTCGGTCTCGCCCTGCCCCGAGTCGTAGAGGACGAGCGGGTGCAGGTTGCCGTCTCCCGCGTGAAAGACGTTGCCGACGCGCAGCCCGTACTCCTCGGAGAGCTCCTCGATTCGCCTGAGCACCTCCGGGAGCTTCGTGCGCGGAACGACGCCGTCCTGGACGTAGTAGTCCGTCGCGATCCGGCCCATCGCGGCGAATGCCGACTTCCGGCCCTTCCAGAGCAGCGCGCGCGCCACCTCGTCCGCCGCGACGCGAAGCTCGAAGGCGCCGAACTCGAGACAGATGCGCTCGACCTCCGCGGCGTCCTCTTCGACCTGCGCCGCCACGCCGTCCAGCTCCACGAGCAGCACCGCACCGGCGCCGGCCGGGTATCCAGGTGCGGTCGACCTCTCGGCGGCCTCGATCGTGAGCCGATCCATCATCTCGATCGCGGACGGCAGGATCCCGGTCGACACGATTCCCGAGACGGCCGCGCCGGCGGCATCGGTCGTCTCGAAGCCTGCGAGCAGGGTGCGGACGGTCTCCGGCACCCGAAGGATCCGCAACGTCACCTCGGTGACGATGCCGAGCGTCCCCTCCGAGCCGACGACGACGCCGAGGAGATCCATTCCGTCCGGATCGAGCGCCTTCCCGCCGAGCTCGACGGTGTCGCCCTCGGGCAGCACGAGTGTCGCGCCGGTGACGTGGTGGACGGTGAACCCGTGCTTCAGACAGTGCGCGCCGCCGGAGTTCTCGGCCACGTTTCCGCCGATCGTGCACACCTGCTGGCTGGAAGGATCGGGCGCATAGAAGTACCCGTCAGCTGCCACGGCACGCGTTACGTCGAGGTTCGCGACGCCAGGCTGGACGACGATCCGCCCGCTCTCGAGGTCGATTTCGAGGATCTGGTTCATGCGCGTAAGCGAGATGACCGCACCGCCCGCCATGGGCGTCGCTCCGCCCGAGAGTCCCGTGCCCGCACCACGCGCGACAAACGGAACACGCGCGCCGTAGCAGGCTCGCACGACCGTTTGCACCTCCTCGGTCGTGCCGGGTAGCGCTACGAGCTGCGGCAGCGCGCGATGCCCGGTCAACCCGTCGCACTCGTAGACCCGAAGCTGCTCGGGCTCGGTGATCACATGCTGCTGGCCGAGCGCGCTTCGTAGCCCGTCGACGAACGAGGCGTCGATCCCCACGGCGTCCAACTCTACGGCGCCCAGAACGCGTCGAATGCGGCCGGGTCGCTCGGGAGCGCGAGCACCTCGTGCACGAGCCCGTTCTCGATCCGGAAGAGCAGAACCTGATCGAGCTCGAGCGTGCGCCCGTGCCGCGTGCCGCGGGCACGGTAGAGGGCGACGGCCCGCTCATCGCTCACCAGCACGTCGCGAAGCTCCGAGCTGTACGTGCCCTCGGTCTCCTTCGGCAAGCGGGCGAGAAAACGGAAGATCTCCTCGCGTCCGCGAGAGATTCCGGCCATGACGCCGGTGCCGCCCACCGTCCACACCGCGTCCTCTGCGAAGAGCCCGCGGAGCGCGAAGCCCTCCTTGCGCGCGAACGCCGAGAAGATCCCCCGTACGATCGCCTCGTTGTCAGCCGCTGTCACGCGTCTCCGCCCAGCGGTCGATGAGGCCCTCCACGTGACGACGTTGCGCGTTTGTGAACGGGATGAGAGCCACGACCCGCCGCGCCTCGCCCGGGTCGTCGCTGTCGACCGCCGCTTCGAGGTGCTCCCGCAGCGGGGTCGGCTGTTGGAGTTGCCGCCGGAGCCAGCGAAGCAGGCTCACCGCTGCTTGGTCGGTCATGCGCGGAACGCTATCGCCCCGCGGTGCCAAGCTCGCGATCGTGATAATGCACGCCGTGAAGGAGATCCTCCCCGAGATCGAGGCGTGGAAGAAGGCGGGTGAGAGGGTCGTCGTCGCCACGGTGGTGG
>JACCVK010000161.1 GCA_013698195.1 Actinomycetota bacterium
GCGCAGGCCATGCGATCGGGATCGCGCGTGGAGGATGTCCTCGCCCGACTCGGAGGCGACGAGTTCGCGTTGACGCTCTCGAACACCGGTGTCGACGGCGCAGTGGCTGTGGCAGAGCGAGTGCGTCGCGGCTTCGCCGAGCTCAGAGGCTGTGAAGAAATCCCGTTGTCGTTGCCGGGCTCTCGTGTGATCGGGCTCCATGGCCGACACACCTCCCGTTCGGGGCGTACCGCGCGTCGCGGTCCCTATTCGCAATCAGGTTGAGCTGCAGGCTCGCGACCTCGAGAGCCTGGTGGCCGATGATCATCCGGTCCGCGCCGTCTGGGCCTTCGTCTGTGGCCTGGATCTGTCGAAGTTGTACGACAAGATCGAGGCTGTGGAGGGCGGCCCTGGGCGGCCGGCGAGCGATCCGGCCGTGCTGTTCGCGCTCTGGCTGTTCGCGACCATCAACGCGGTCGGGAGCGCTCGGCAGCTTGACCGGCTGACGCGTGAACACGACGCGTACCGGTGGCTGCGAGGCGGAGTGCCGGTCGACTACCACCTGCTGGCCGAGTTCCGCGTCGCTCATCCCGAGGTTCTGGAGGAGCAGCTCGTGTCGAGCGTCGCAGCGCTGATCGCCAGCGGGCTCGTGACGCTCAAGGAGCTGGCGCAGGACGGGGTTCGGGTGCGCGCGTCGGCCGGGTCCGGTTCGTACCGGACCGAGGCGGGGCTCATCGAGGCATTGAGGGTCGCAGAGCAACGGGTCGAGGCCCTGCGCGAGCAGCTGGCGAGCGATCCTGCAGGTTCGAGTCGTGGGGAAGCCGCGGCTCGCCAGCGTGCGGCACAGGAACGAGTGGAGCGCATCAACGCGGCGCTGGCGCGGCTTCCGGAACTTCGAGCCCGGAAGAACGGCGGAAAGAAAGCGGCTTCGGAGCAAGCCACGGGCGTCGGGAAGGATGGCTCGGAGGGCGAGCCCGGCAGCACCGCGCCGCCCGCGTCGACGCCGCCGGAGCCGGGAGGAACGCCTGCTCCGGGGTCGCCACCAACCGGCGCAGAAGGGGCCGCGGCAGCCGATGTTCACGCCGCGCCCGCAGAGGCGCCGGCCGCCGAGGGCGAGCCGCCCACCGTCAAGCCGCGTGGTTCGCGCCTCGACGCCTCACAGGTTCGGGCGTCGACGACGGACCCGGAAGCTGACGTGATGAAGCTGGCCGACAACGGGTTCCGTCCGGCGTACAACGCCCAGAGCTGCACCGACACGGCGACAGGCATCGTGGTGGCGGTCGCGGTGAGCGACCTGGGAAGCGACGCGCCGCACTTCCTGCCGATGCTCGACATCGTGGAAGCGGCCTACGATCGCCTTCCGGAACGGCACCTGCTGGACGGCGGCTACACGAGCCTGGCGAGCATCGAGGCGGCCGCGGAGCGAGGCGTCACGGTGTACATGCCGCCGCCGAAGCCGCGGGGAACGACGAGGGGCCGATATGAGCCCCGCGCCGGGGACAGCAAGGTGATCGCCGATTGGCGGGAGCGGATGGGGACCGCGGATGCAGCCGCGATCTACCGGCGCCGGTGCAGCACCGCGGAGTGGGTCAACGCCCAGTACCGCAACCACGGTCTGCAGCAGTTCAACGTGCGAGGGAAGGCGAAGGCAAGGGCGGTGGTTCTCTGGCATGCCATTGCAAACAACATGCAGGTGGCCAGCCGCCTGGCCTCCAGCTGACCAACTCGACGGAGACCGGGCACTAGCGGCTAATCTCGTGCCCACAGCCCACCAAGAACTTCAGGTGCGGTACCGCGCTCTCAGAAGCCTGAGCGGCAAGCAGTCCTGAAAAACTTCACAGGCTCTCAGCTGAGCGCCCGGACCGACAGCAGCTGCCGGGTGGAGCTGCCCGGCCAGACGGAGCCGCATCTGCTCCGAGTTTCGGCGCGGGACGACGAGGCGACCACCTGGTCCGGCGAGGTGGAGGCCGGGACCGACACGGTCCTCGTCCCGTCCCCCCAGGTGCCGTCGGATGCGCTGCGCGACGCGCTCGGTCGGCCCTGCGGACGATGCGACGCGTTGCCCCGAGCGGGCGAGGCGTGGACGGTCCGGGTCGGCGGACGGGAGACGACCGTGCGGCCGTACGTACCGGTGCGTCTCGTTCGCCCGCCGGGCGTGGACGGCCCGCTGTGGGTCCGCGCAGAGCGCGACGGCGAGGTGGAGCTGTTCGTCTTCCCCGAGGACCGCACGTTCGTCTCGTGGCGGCCGACCCCCGGCCGCTGGCGGATCGGGGTGCTGGATTCCCGCAGCACGAGCGCCGTCGTCGAGCTCGTGGTGGGTCCGTCCCCCGAGGTGGTCCTCCCGACTCCGAATGCCCCTGCGGCGACGATCCGCGGCCGCCTCGTCGACACGGAGCGGGGGAGGCCGCGGATCGACGCGAAGCTCGCGCTGTGTTGGAACACGTCCGCTCCGGACAAATGCTACGAGCCCCAGAGGATCGGTGTCCCGGTAGACGTGGGCGGTCGGTTCTCGGTCCCCGTCCCGGACGACCGTGCCACGTATCGGCTGCACGCCCGTGACTCCAAGTATGCCGAGTGGGTTGCCCGTCCCGGCGACCTGGGTCGGATCGACCCGATGCAGTGAGCCTCTCCGGAGGTATTGGT
>JACCVK010000170.1 GCA_013698195.1 Actinomycetota bacterium
CCACCACCACCACCTCGGCGGCCGGGTTGCACGTATCCGTGATTCAGGGCGAGGACATGCCTCGCCCCTACGAACCACCCTGGCGCCGGCGGAGTGCAAGCTGCTCGCCGGGCTCGAGCCGCGGGTCAATGCCCGCTCTGCGGGTCGCGACGAGCTCCACGTCGCCGAGACTTGCCAGGACGCGCTCGCCGGACGGCACCGCGCCGGCGGTCGTGAAGCGCTCGAGCACCGGGACGAGGAGCAGGCCGAGTGCAGCGAAGACCCAAAGCGTCGCGAGGGCCTTTCCCTCCGTGCTACCGGGGTCGTCGCTCCAAATGATCACGATCGAGACGAGCGCGGCTAGAGCAGTGAGAAGTGCGCTTGCGTGCGCCAGCCTTACGAGGCTCGGCGCATGCGCCAGCAGACGAGCGCTCGTCGCGATAAGCGCGCCGACGAGTGCGATAACGCCGGTCCAGCCGACTTTCCAGGCGTCATCCCCTCCGCCGTCGAACACGAAGTCCCAGATGCCGTACTCGACGAGCGCGAACCCGATCGGTGCCAGCGCGATCGCGGCGAGGGCGGTCACCGAGTTTTCGACGCGCTCGCGCAGCGCGAGGCCGACGGCGAGTGTGCCTCCGGCGAGGAGCACGACGGCGAGCGTTCCGATGATGCGCCCGTCGGTGTCGGAGAAGTCGCCGCGCAGGATCGCGGCGAGAGCGAGCAGCGCGGCGGCGACGATGATCGCCGCCGCACCGATCCAGACGATCCGGCTCAGCCGGACGCGGGTCACGCCTTCGCTGCCGCCTTCTTGGTGAGTGCGTTCTTCACGATGAAGCGCTCGCTCTGCTCGTGCGCCTCGTCGTCGCGGATCTGCTTGGGCGGCGACTTCATGAGGTAGGCGCTCGGCGCCTCGAGAGCTCCTGAGATTCCGTTGTTCAGGGCGAGCTTGGCCAGGCGAACGGCGTCGATGACGATGCCGGCCGAGTTCGGTGAGTCCCAGACCTCGAGCTTGAGCTCGACGTTGAGCGGCACGTCTCCGAAGGATGTGCCCTCCATCCGGATGTATGCCCACTTGCGGTCGGTCAACCAGGGTACGTAGTCCGAGGGCCCGACATGGACGTTGTCCGCTCCGATGTCATAGTCCAGCATCGAGGTGACCGCGTTCGTCTTCGAGATCTTCTTCGACTCGAGACGCTCGCGCTCGAGCATGTTCCGGAAGTCCGAGTTGCCGCCGACGTTCAGCTGCATCGTCCGGTCGAGATGCACGCCGCGGTCCTGGAAGAGAGTCGTCAGGACGCGGTGGGTGATCGTCGCGCCGACCTGCGACTTGATGTCGTCGCCGATGACCGGCACGCCGGCGTCCTCGAAGCGCTTCTGCCAGTAGGCCTCACGCGCGATGAAGACCGGCATGCAGTTCACCATTGCGACGCCGGCCTCGAGAATCTGCTCGGTGTACCATTTCGTCGCCGATTCGGATCCGACGGGGAGATAGTTGACGACGACGTCCGTGCCGGTTTCCTTGAGGATGCCGACGACGTCGTCGGTCTGACCAGGGGCCTTCTCCACCACCTGCGCGAGGTACTTGCCGATGCCGTCGTGGGTCATACCGCGCGAGACCTTGACGCCGGTCTTGGGTACGTTCGCGAACTTGATCGTGTCGTTCGGCTTCGCCCAGATCGCGTCGGCGAGGTCGACGCCGACCTTGCCCTTGACCACGTCGAACGCGGCTGTGAACTCGATATCTGAGATGTGGTATCCGCCGAGATCGACATGCATGAGACCGGGGACGGAGTCTTCGGGCGAGGCGTCCTTGTAGTACTCGACGCCCTGGAGAAGGGAGTTGGCACAGTTGCCCACCCCGATGAGGGCGACGCGCACCTTGTCCTTCGAGCGTGCGCCGTTCTTTCGGCCATTCGTGGATGCCATGGGTTCCTTTCGCTTGCGATTGCTCGTGGATGGGACGCCGAGTCCGTCCGCGAGCGCGGCGAGGATGACGTCGTTCGCGTTGGAGTCGCGACGCGACGCCTCGGCATGGATCTCGTCCTTCAGCTCCGGCGGAACGCGGAGGAGCAGAACGGGACTGGAGCCTGCTAGCACTTTGCGTCGGCGACCGCTGGGCTGGTAGTCGACACCGAAGCTCTCTGCGAGGATGCCGGCAGCCACGTCATTGACGTTGGAGCCGCGTCGCGCCGTCTCACGGACCAGCGCCTCCTTCAATGGAGCGGGCATCCGTACGAGGATGCTTTTTCTCTGAGATTGGCTAGCAGTCAAAGTGCTAGCACAATAGCACCTTGGCGCCGAAACGCCTGTCCGAAACGTGGAGAGCCCTAGTTTGCTGCTCAGCAGCCGGAATGCGTTGCGCAGTTGATCTTGCGATAGCTCATGCGCTGAAGAACCACCTTCAGGCTCCACTCGAGCGACTCGATGCCCGGATCCGTAAACCTCTGCTTGTGGTTTCCCGTGATCGTGACTCGCGGCTTGGCAAGGAGAGCCGCCGGCGCGTCCGCGAGGGCATCCTGGTACCAGCTGCCCATGACCGGCTTGCCGCACTTCTTGGGACGCGACGGATCTCCGGCGTCCTGGCCGGGTTGCGGGACCGCAAGCGGTATCCGCCCGACACCTGCCGAAACCCGCCGTAGCGCTCCACGTGGAGGCTCGAGGTGCACGAACACTTGCACGGCGACCTCGATCGGGGCTGCCGCCGTCAGGCCTCGGCGAGCTCGCGGAGCTGCTTGCGGACGAAGAGCATCCGCTGGACGACCGTGACCCAGGCCATGACCGCGAGCACGTAGATCGGCCACTGGAGCAGGCCCCAGGGCGCGAGCCCGAGGCCGACCGAGATGAGCACCACGCGCTCGACGCGCGAGCCGAAGCCGACGTCAGCGCGCAGGCCGAGGGCTTCTGCTTTCGCCCTCGTGTAGGAGACGAGAAACGAGCCTGTCACCGCTGCGAAGGTCGCGACGAGGGCAAGCTCGTTGCCGTCCCGCATGAACACGAGCCCGATCGCTGCGAGCATCGCGGCCTCGCCGAGACGGTCGAACGTGGAGTCGAGGAACGCGCCGAAGACCGTTCCCTTACTCGCTGCGCGCGCAAGCGCACCGTCGAGGATGTCGGCCACCGACCCGACGACGAAGAGTGCGCCACCGAGCCAGAAGAACAGCTTCTCGTTCCGCTCCTCGAAGCCCACGAGCACCGCGCCGGCAAGGCAGAGCGAGACGCCGGCCAGTGTGAGCATGTCCGGAGTGAGCTTCGTCTTCGCGACCCCGCGCATTGAGTGCGCGAGGATCTCGCGGGCGGCTTGCGTGTACTCCTGCTTGACGCGGTCGAGCTGACTGACGCGTGGAGGCTCGCTCGAAGGCGGCGCGTCGCCTTCCGTCATGCGCGCCGGGCGCGCAGCGTGCGGACGTGCCGGAGGGCGAGGCCGGTCAAGATCGCGATGCCGAGTCCGGCCACGACGTCGAGCCAGTAGTGGTTTCCCGTCGACATGACGGCGAAAGCGACCCACGCCGGCCAAGCGAGCCACAGCGTCTTCGCCGCCCACGTCTTGCAGAGCCCGGCCATGACGACGCCGACGATGAACGCGTCCATCGCGTGCAGGCTCGGCATCGCCGCGTACGGGTTGGCGGCGAGCGAGATCAGGCCGCTGTCGTGGTTGATCGACGAGTACTGGGCGAGAGTGTCGATGAAGCCCCACTCCGGGAACATCCGCGGCGGCGCCGTCGGCATGAGGACATATCCGAGAAGACCGACGAGGTTCGCGCCGATGAGCCAGTTGCGGAAGCGCGCGAAGTGCTGGTGGTGCCGGAAGTACACCCAGAGCAGCGCGATACCGACGACGGCGAACTGCGAGAGCCAGTACGTGTAGGAGGCGAGGAAGACGAGGATCGACGACGTGTCGACGACGCGCTGGAGCGCGGGCTCGAAGAGCGCGCCGAACTCGTGCTCGGTCCGCGCGACCCACTCGCCGTTCTGGAACGCGGTGACCACGTCGCGGTCCGCCGCTCCACGCGCCACCTGGTAGACGGCGTAGAAGCCCAGCCAGATCGCGAACTGGAAGGCGAGGTGTGCCCAGCCACGTGGCAGGCGCCTCGAAGTCTCGGCGAAGGCGGTAGACACGGACGCAGGATTCTAACGCTGCCGCCCACGCTTGCATTTCATATGTCCCCAGGGCGCCGCGACGTCGATCACGGCCCGTGATCGACGTGCAGACGAACTCGACTTGAGTTGATCGTCTGGCTGCCACCATGCTGGCGGTATGGCGGCGCGCTACGGATCGAGGATCTGGCTCGCCCTCGGCGTCGTGTATCTCGCCTGGGGCTCGACGTTCGTTGCGCTCGCCGTCGTCGTCCGCGACCTGCCGCCGTTTTTGGCGATGTCCGCGCGCCATCTCATCGCCGGCGGCCTGCTGCTTGCGTACGCGCTGCCGCGGGGAGCTCGGGAAGGGGATCCGGTTGGGCGCCGACAGATCGGCGCGGCGTTCATCTTCGGCGGTCTCCTCTTCCTCATGAGTCATGGGAGCCTCGCGTGGGGGCAGCAGACGATCCCGGCCGGTGTCGCTGCGCTGCTCGTCGGAAGCATCCCGATCTGGATGGCCCTGCTCGACCGGATCGTCTTCGGGCGGCGGTTGCCCGTCTCCGCCTACGTCGGCTTCCTCCTTGGGTTCGCCGGCCTTGCGTTCCTCTTCGACCCGTTCGGCGGCGGCTCGATCGATCGGATCGGCGCGCTCGTCATCGTCGGTGGAGCTCTCACGTGGGCGACTGGATCGCTGTACTCGCGTGGTGCACCGCTACCGAGGCGCCCGATCGTCGCAGCGGGTCTCGGGTCCGTATGTGGGGGCCTTCTGCTCGCGATGGTGTCGGTCGCGTCCGGAGAGCTGGGCGACGCCCGCGTCTCCGCTGACGCTGTTCTCGGTCTTGCTTACCTCATCGTCGTCGGGAGCTTCGCCGGGTTCACCGCGTACGTCTGGCTGCTGCGCGCGGCTCCGCTCTCGCTCATCTCGACGTACGCGTACGTGAACCCGGTCGTCGCCGTGATCCTCGGGTGGGCCGTTCTCGGTGAGGAGATCACGGTTCGCATGCTCGTCGCGGGAGCCGCGATCGTCGTGTCGGTCGCCCTCATCGTGCGAGCAAGCGCGCGTCCAGTTGAGTCGGGCCGCGGCCTGCTTCGCCGTGAGGCAGTCTCCGCTGCCGCTGCGGAGCGCAGCTAGGAACCTTCCTTCTCGGGCGGAAAGCGCCTTAACCCCCGATGTACGACATCTCGACCTTGCGCATGGAGCTTGTCCGTTCCGTTCGGAGCTCCGAATAGCGGTCGGTTCTCCGTGTCCAGACTGCGCGGATCGTCTCGTCGAGCTCCTCGTCGGTCGTTTCGGCGCGGAGCACCGAGCGCAGGTCGTGGCCCCGCACCGAGAACAAGCACGTGTAGAGCTTTCCGTCCGCCGAAAGCCGGGCGCGAGTGCAGTCCCCGCAGAACGGCTGCGTGACGGACGCGATGACGCCGATCTCGCCGGCCCCGTCGAGGTAGCGATAGCGCTGCGCGACCTCACCCCGATACCCGGCCGCGAGTGGCTCGAGCGGGAACTCGGCGCCGATCGTGCGCACGATCTCGGCCGCGGGAAACACGTCGTCCATGCGCCAGCCGTTTGTCGCGCCGACGTCCATGAACTCGATGAAGCGCACCGCGTGCTCGGTGCCACGGAATCGCCGGACGATGTCGAGGACGGATCCTTCGTTCAGCCCGCGCTTGACGACGACGTTGACCTTCACGGGGAGCCCGGCTGCCTCCGCCGCGTCTATTCCGCCCAGCACGCGCGCGACCGGGAAGTCGACGTCGTTCATCGCCCGGAACACCTCGTCGTCGAGAGAGTCGAGGCTCACGGTCACGCGGGTGAGGCCCGCGTCGGCGAGTGCCTGCGCCTTCTGCGCGAGCAGGGCGCCGTTCGTCGTCAGCGTAAGGTCGAGGTCGCCGAGCGTGGCAAGCTGCCCGATCAGGTGCTCGAGTCCTCGGCGCAGCAGCGGCTCGCCACCCGTGATCCGGAGCTTTTGCACCCCGAGCCCGACGAAGACGCGAGAGACGCGCTCGATCTCCTCGAAGGTGAGCAGCTCGCGCCGCGGGAGGAAGCGGTAGTCGTGGCCGAAGACCTCTTTCGGCATGCAATAAACGCAGCGGAAGTTGCAGCGGTCGGTGACTGAGATGCGGAGGTCGCGCAGCGGCCGGCCCAGTGAATCGAGCGCGGGCGCAGCGAGCGCGGGCTCAGCGAGCGTTGGCGTGTCGCGGGTGGTCACACAGACAGCGTAGTGGCCACTCAGCCTTGCTCGGCGGTTTGCCGTTCAGCCGACCAGGGAATCTTTCGCCGACCGCTTCGAAAGGAGAACACGGTGGAACAAGATCGCATTGAAGGCAAGGCCAAAGAGGTCGAAGGCAAGATCACGGGCGACGAGAGCCGCGAGGCCGAGGGCAAGACTCAGAGCACGTGGGGCGAGGCGAAGGACAAGGCCGACGACGCCTGGGAGGATGTGAAGGACAAGGTCGGCGACATGGTCGACGGAGACGACGACGACAAGAAGAGCGACGAGGTCAAGGCGGGCTAGCCCGCACCGTCACGTCGTTGGATCTCGGGAGGCGCCTCCAAGGGGGCGCCTCCCGGCTTTAGGTTGCGCAGGTGCGCGGATCCGCTCCGATTCTTCTCCTGATCGGGGTGACCGCGATCTGGGGGCTCACCTTCGTCCAGGTTCAGGACGCTCTCGCGCTCTACCCGCTCTTCGCGTTCCTTGCCGTCCGGTTCGCCATCTCGATGGTCGTCCTGGCGCCGTTCGCCATAGGCCCGCTTCGGGAGCTGCCACGGGAAGGTGTCCTCGCCGGCCTCGGAGTCGGGGTGCTGCTCGCCGCGGCGTACGGGCTTCAGACCGCGGGGCTCGAGCTGACGACTGTTACGAGCACCGGCTTCATCACCGGGCTCTACGTCGTTTTCACGCCGCTCATCGCGTTCTGGCTCTTCGGAACGCGCGTGCCCGCGATTGCGTGGGTCGGGGTTGGGTTCGCCGTCTTCGGGCTCCTTCTCCTGAACGGCGTTCCGGGCGGCTCGACGGTCGGGAACGGGTTGGTGGTCGCGAACGCCGTCGCGCAGTCGTTCCAGATCGCGTCGATGGAGCGATTCGCGCCCCGCTACGACGCGCGTGCGCTGACGTTCCTCCAGATGACGACCTGCTTCGTCGGCTTTCTCGTGATCGCGCTCGCGCTCGGGGAGCTCGAGGTGCCGCGGGGTTGGACGGTGTGGGGCGCGCTTCTCGTCACGGGGATCTTTGCCGGCGCGCTCGGCTATCTGATCGCGACGTGGGTGCAGGCGCGGACGACGGCGGCACGGGCCGCGCTCGTGTTCACCCTCGAGGCGCCCTTCGCCGCGCTCTTCGGGGTGCTGCTGGCAAACGAAGTGCTCGGATGGCTCGGATGGCTCGGCTGCGCGGTGATGCTCGCCGGCATCGTGCTCGCCGAGCCTGCGGCCTCGGCGGCGTTGCGTCGCCTCGTCGGACGGGACGGCGCCTAACACGTGGACGCCGTCGTTCTCGCGCTCGCGTCGGCGGCGCTCTTCGGCGCGATGACCGTGGCACTGAGGTTTGCGCTCGCTCGCGGCGCGAGCGCAGAGCTCGGCACGCTCCTCACCGTCCTACCGGCGCTCGGAGTTGCGCTCGCCGCCGCGATTCTGCGCTTCGACTGGGATCTCTCCGGATTGTGGCCGTTCGCGCTTGCCGGGATCCTGGGGCCGGGATTCTCGCAGACCTTCTTCACGCTCGCAGTACGCGACGCGGGCCCCGCTCGAAGCTCGGTGGCCGTGGGGACGGCCCCGCTCTTTTCCGTCGTCATCGCGCTCGTCTTCCTGGGCGAGCCAGTGCTCGCGGGTGTGCTCGGCGGAGCCGTGCTGATCGTCGTCGGGGGACTTCTGTTCGTGGGCGAGCGCGAGTGGCCGCAGCACGTGAAGAGAATCGGCCTCGTCTACGCGATCGCGTCGGCAGTCGTGTTCGCCACCCGGGACAACCTCGTGCGCTGGCTCTCGGTCGACACGGACGTCAGCCCCGAGCTCGCCGCGACCGTCACGCTCGCCAGCGGCTCGCTCGTCATCGCCGCCTGGCTCATCGTCAGCCGTCGTCCCTTCTCCTTCGCGCCACTCCGGGCCTTCGCGCCCGCGGGGATCCTCTTCGGGCTCTCGTACGTCTGCCTGTTCGAGGCGTTCGCGCGAGGGCGGGTGACCGTGGTCTCGCCCCTCGTCGCGACGGAGTCGCTCTGGGGCGTCCTCTTCTCCGCGCTCTTGCTTCGCCGATTGGAGTTGATCGGGGTGCGCCTCGCCGCGGGCGCCGTTCTGATCGTCGCCGGCGGGCTCCTGATCGGCGTCTTTCGCTAGGCGCACGCACCGGCCCCGGCCTGATCTGCTACGGTCAGGCGCAGATTTTCATCAAAGTCAAGACTCAACAAGGAGACATCATGACGAAGACCATCGGAATCGACCTCGGCACGACCAACTCCTGTATGGCCGTGCTCGAGGGCTCGGAGCCGACCGTCATCCCGAATGCCGAGGGCGGGCGCACGACCCCGTCCGTCGTCGCCTTCGGAAGAGACGGGCAGCGGCTCGTGGGCGCGCCCGCAAAGCGCCAGCAGGTAACGAATCCACAGAACACGATCTTCTCGATCAAGCGTTTCATGGGTCGCAAGTACGAGGAGGTCTCCGAGGAGATGAAGATCGTCCCGTACGAGGTCCAACAAGGCCCGAACGGGGACGTCCGCGTGACGGCCGAGGGAACGGAGTACGCCCCGCCCGAAATCTCGGCGATGATCCTTCAGAAGCTGAAGGCGGACGCGGAGGCCTACCTCGGCGAGCCGGTCGCCGAAGCGGTCGTGACCGTTCCCGCCTACTTCAACAACGCCCAGCGCGAGGCCACGAAGGATGCGGGCAAGATCGCCGGCCTGAACGTGCTGCGGATCATCAACGAGCCGACCGCGGCAGCGCTCGCGTACGGCCTCGACAAGGAAGACACCGAGCACACGATTCTCGTCTTCGACCTCGGCGGTGGCACTTTCGACGTCTCCGTCCTCGAGCTCGGGGAGGGCGTCTACCACGTCAAGGCGACGAACGGCGACAACCACTTGGGCGGGGACAACTTCGACAAGGCGGTCGTCGACTGGATGATCGCGGAGTTCAAGCGCGACCAGGGCATCGACCTCGGGCAGGACCCGATGGCGCTCCAGCGGCTCTACGAGGCGGGCGAGAAGGCGAAGATCGAGCTCTCGTCGACGATGACGACGCAGATCAACCTGCCGTTCATCACCGCGACACCCGAGGGCCCGAAGCACCTCGACCTCCAGCTCACGCGGGCGAAGCTGAACGAGCTCGCGCACGGACTGCTCGAGCGGACGGTCGAGCCGACGAAGCAGGCACTCGCCGACGCCGGCTTGACCGCAGCCGACATCGAGCACGTCGTGCTCGTCGGCGGCATGACCCGCATGCCGGCCGTGCAGGAGAAGGTCAAGGAGCTGATCGGCAAGGATCCGCACAAGGGCGTGAACCCGGACGAGGTCGTCGCTGTCGGCGCGGCCATCCAGGCGGGCGTGCTCAAGGGCGACGTCAAGGACGTGCTCTTGCTCGACGTCACACCGCTCTCGCTCGGCATCGAGACCAAGGGCGG
The DNA here is from genome assembly GCA_013698195.1 of Actinomycetota bacterium. Lineage (GTDB taxonomy): Bacteria > Actinomycetota > Thermoleophilia > Gaiellales > Gaiellaceae > GMQP-bins7. Next base: position 9,651 of record JACCVK010000170.1, read on the forward strand.
CGTCTTCACGAAGCTCATCGAGCGGAACACCACCATCCCGACCCGCAAGGCGGAGGTCTTCACGACGGCGGAGGACAACCAGCCTTCGGTCGAGATCCACGTGGGCCAGGGCGAGTCGGAGATGATCTCGTTCAACAAGACGCTCGGGAAGTTCCAGCTCGTCGGGATCCCGCCGGCGATGCGCGGGATGCCGCAGGTCGAGGTCTCGTTCGACATCGACGCGAACGGGATCATCAACGTGTCTGCGAAGGATCTGGGCACGGGGAACGAGCAGCAGATCCGCATAGAGGGCGGGTCGGGGCTGTCCGAGCAGGACGTCGACCGGATGATCAAGGACGCAGAGGAGCACGCCGGCGAGGCGCAGAAGCTCCACGAGCTTGCGGATGCCCGGAATCTGGGCGAGCAACTCGCGTACCAGTCCGAGCGCGCGCTCGCTGAGCATCGCGAGAAGCTCGACGAGGCGGACGCGTCGACGATCGAGGGACGGATCATGGAGCTTCGGCAGGCAGTCGAGGGCTCGGACGTCACCGACATCCAGGCGAAGACGAACGCGCTGCAGGAAGCGTCGCGGACACTGGCGGATGCCGTGTACGCGCAGGCGACGGCAGCGGCACAGTCGCAGGCCGCAGGTGGATCCTCCGGTAACGGCGACTCGGCCGCTGCAGACGACGAGGTCGTCGAGGACGCGGACTTCGAGGTCATCGACGAGGAAGAGACGACGCGCTCGTGACGAGCAAGCGACATCGCGGGGAAACGGCCAACGCCGTTTCCCCCGAGGAACAGGCGGGGTCAGACCCCGGGGGTCTCAGCGCCCAAGACAAGCGGGATTCTGATGAGGCGGGGTCAGACCCCGGCGGCCCCACCGAGTCCGCCCTGCTCGATCGGCTGGCCGCGCTCGAGCTCGAGCGGGACGAGTATCTCGCGCTCGCTCAGCGCGTTCAGGCGGACTTCGACAACTTCCGCAAGCGAACGACGCGTGACCAGGAACGGCTCGTCGGACACGCGCACGAGCGGCTCGTACGCGAGCTGCTTCCGATTCTCGACGATCTCGAGCGGTCGCTCGAGGCCGCCGAGCGTCACGAAGAGGCGGCCCTCGTCGAGGGCGTTCGTCTCGTCGAGCGCTCGTTGCGCAAGGCGCTCGAGAAGGAGGGTCTTGCCGAAATCGAGACGGGTGGCGCGTTCGACCCGCATGTCCACGAGGCGCTGCTCACGCAGGCTCGCGAAGGCGCTGATCCCGGATCGGTCTTGGAGGTCGTGCTGCGCGGCTACCGGCTAGGCGACAAGGTGGTCCGCCCGGCTCGGGTGATCGTGGCGGAGTAGCAATGCGTAGCCCCTACGAGGTGCTCGGCGTCCCGAAGACGGCGTCCGACGAGGAGATCAAGAAGGCGTATCGCGGGCTCGCGCGCGAGAACCATCCGGATCGCAATCCGGGCGACGATGCTGCGGAGGAGCGCTTCAAAGAGGTTCAAGGCGCCTACGACCTCCTCGCCGATCCCGAGAAGCGGCGCTCGTACGACACGTTCGGTGCGACCGGGGCGCGCGGCGGACCTGCGGGCGGCCAGGGCGGCTTCGGCGGCATGCGCTTCGAGGAGTTCGACCTAGGCAACCTCGGCGACTTGCTCGGAGGCATGTTCGGAGGCGGCTCGGCGCGCAGAGGCCCACGTCAAGCCATGCGCGGCGACGACCTCGAGACGCGTGTCCGAGTCTCGTTCGACGATTCGCTCCGCGGCGTCCAGGTTCGGGTGCCAGTCGAGAGCGACGCGGTCTGCTCGGTTTGTCACGGAACCGGAGCCGAACCGGGTACGTCGCCTGTCGTCTGTCCGGAGTGCAGCGGGCGCGGTGTCGTCTCCGACGCGCAAGGCCTGTTTGCGTTCTCGCAGCCGTGTCCTCGCTGTCAGGGAAACGGTGCGATCGTCGAGTCGCCGTGCAAGCGGTGTCGAGGGACGGGGAGCGAGCGGAAGCGCCGTCAGTTCAACGTCAAGATCCCAGCAGGAGCAAAGACCGGGACGCGGGTCCGGCTCAAGGGCCGCGGAGAGCCCGGTCGCAACGGTGGACCGGCCGGCGACCTGCACGTCGTCGTGGACGTCGAGCCGTCGCCGCTCTACGAGCGTCGCGGCCCTGATCTCTTGCTCGAGGTTCCGGTCACGTATGCGGAGGCCGCTCTAGGCGCCTCCGTGCAGATCCCGACCCCGGACGGGCCGGTGTCGCTCAAGATTCCGGCGGGCACGGAGAGCGGCAAGCTCCTCCGCGTCAAGGGCCGCGGAGCGCCGCACCTCAAGGGCAA
>JACCVK010000189.1 GCA_013698195.1 Actinomycetota bacterium
CCCCAATACGTCGAGTATTGAGGCTCCCTGCGTCCTTGCCTCGCGGCGACCAGCGCGCACCCCGGCGACGAGGCCCGGTTCCGCCAAACCCTCTTAGGCGCGCGAGATGTAACGGCCGTCGCGCGGATCGACCTTGACCTTCTCGCCGGTGTCCACGAAGAGCGGCACCTGGACGACTGCGCCCGTCTCCAGCGTCGCCGGCTTCGTCACGTTCGAGACCGTGTCGCCGCGTACAGCCGGCTCCGTATCCGTCACCTCGAGCTCTACGGACGCCGGCATCTGGAGCCCGGCCGGCTTGCCGTCGACGGCGAGCATCTGCACCGAGCTCGAGGGGGCGAGATACGCGAGCGCGTCCGCGACCTCGGCGTGCGGGAGACCGAACTGGTCGTACGTCTCCTCGTCCATGAAATGCGCCTCCGAGCCGTCGTCGTAGAGGTACTGAACCGACTTGACCTCCGTGTGGACACGCGCGAAGCGCTCGCCTGCCCGGAACGTCCGGTCGACGACCGCGCCCGTACCGAGCCCCTTGAGCTTCGTGCGGACGAACGCGCCACCTTTCCCGGGCTTCACGTGCTGGAACTCGACGATGCGCCAGACGTCTCCGTCGACCTCGATGTGCATCCCATTCCGGAACTGGTTCGTGTTTACGGTCTCGGCCATCGCGCGCGGCAATTGTAGGGGCGCGCTACGTCTCACCCTCAGGCGACCGTGAGCAACTCCTTGGTGAACGTCGTGAGCCGCTCGCCGCCGTCGTCGGTGACCGCGACAAGGTCTTCGATCCGAACTCCGCCTTCGCCAGGTAGGTAGATCCCGGGCTCGACGGAGACCACGTTTCCAGGCTCGAGCACGTCGGTCGACTCCGGACGCAGCACGGGCGCTTCGTGGATCTGGATGCCGACACCGTGACCGAGCCCGTGCCCGTACGCGTCGCCGAGTCCGGCCGCCTCGATCGGCACGCGCGACACCGCGTCCGCGTCGCGGCCCGCGACGCCGGGCCCGACTGCTTCGAGTCCCGCAAGCTGCGCCTCCAGACACAGCGCGTAGAGCTCTTCGAGCCGTCCCGAGATCGAGCCGACCGCGAATGTGCGGGTGCAGTCCGAGCAGTAGCCGCCAAGGATGCAGCCCGCGTCGACCGTGACGAGCACGCCTGTCGCGATCGGGTCGTCGCCCGGGATCGCGTGCGGCGAGGTGCCCGTCTCGCCAGCGGCCACGACCGTCGCGAACGACGAACCGTCCGCGCCGCCCTCCCGGAACGACCGGTCGATCCACCAGACGAGCTCCCGTTCCGTCCGGCTCGAGAAGCGCTCGTTCGCGAGCGCCGCGAACACTTCGTCGGACAGCGCTCCGGCGCGGCGCATGATCGCGAGCTCCGCGTCGTCCTTCACCGCGCGAAGCGACTCCACAACACCTCCGGTCGGAACCGCGTCGACGCCCGCCTTCTGGAGCAGCCGGAAACCGACATACGGCAGGTGGGCTTCCTCGAACGCGATGCGGCGTCCTGCCAAGTGCTCTGCGACGCCGGCAAGCAAAGTGCGTGCGGTCTCGACGTACGTCACGTTCTCGATCTCGCGGGCACGGGAGGCGTAGCGGAAGTCGGCGAACAGGAAGGCGCTCCCATCGGGCTCGACCACGACCGCGGCATTCGAGCTCTCGAGGCCCGTGAGGTAGCGGACGTTCGCCTGTCCGCCGAGGATGTACGGCGGTCCGGCGACGAGCAGCGGCTCCTCGAGCAGCGCTGCGAGCCGCTCGATCCGGCTCACTTGTCGGGCCCCTTGACGAGGAACTCGAGCGCCTCGCGATACCCCTCAGGCCCCTTCCCCACGATCCGTGCGTCGACGAGTCCCTCCAGCACCGAGAAGCGGCGCCACTCCTCGCGTTCGTCGATGTTCGAGAGGTGCACCTCGACAACGGAGACGGTGAAGAGCTCCGCAGCGTCGTGAATCGCCCAGGAGTAATGCCCCCACGCGCCCGGGTTGACGACCACGCCGTCCGCCCAGTCAAGGGCGTCGTGACACCAGTCGACGAACTCGCCCTCGTGGTTCGTCTGCCGGCACCGAACGGTGCATCCGATCTGGTTCGCCCACTGGTAGATCTGCGTCTCGAGCTCGGACAGCGTCATCCCCCCGTAGATCGCGGGATCGCGCCGATCGAGCGCGTCCAGGTTGACTCCGTTCAGGACGACGATCCGCACCGCGCGACCCTACGCGATCAGCTCGTCGAGAGCCCTGCGCACGTCCTCGACGGGGAGCTCGACGTTCCAGCGAGGCTGTCCTGGCGCGTCGAGGAGAACCAGGCGCGCTGACCCCTCGACACTCTTCTTGTCTCGTGCGAGCGCAGCCCACGCTGCCTCGCGATCGACGCTGACCGGCTCGGGCGCGAGTACATCGGTCACGAGAGCAGCCTGCTCCTCGAGGCCGGACAGCCGAAGCGCCGCCAGCAGACCGAGCGCAACTGCCCTCCCGTGCGGCAGCCGGAAGTCCGCAGCGGCCTCGAGGGCGTGGGCAAACGTGTGGCCGAGGTTGAGCTGCGCGCGTTCCCCGCTGTCTCGGGGGTCCCGCAGGCAGATCCCGCTCTTGAAGGCGGCGCAGCGGCGGACCTGCTGCGCCGGCTCGAGCGTCCATACCTCTTCGCCCATGAGCAGACCCGTTTTCACGACCTCGGCCCGCCCGCTGTCGAGCTCCTCGTCAGGCAGCGTCTCGAGCGTCTGCGGATCGCAGACCACGCGGTCCGGCCACCAGAACGCGCCGACGAGATTCTTCCCTCCGGCAACGTCGATCGCGGTCTTGCCGCCGATAGCGGCGTCGACCTGCGCGACCAGCGTCGTCGCGACGGGGGTCCACGCGATCCCGCGCAGGTACGTCGCTGCGACGAAGCCGGTCAGGTCGATCGCCGAGCCTCCGCCGAGCGCGACCAACGTTCCAGTACGGTCGAGCCGCAGCGCCGACCACAGCCGCTCGGCCTCGGCGTGCGTCTTGGCCGCTTCACCGGCAGGCACCTCGTACGTCGCGGCGAGCCGGTCGCCGAGCGCGTCTCTTGCGCGAGCGCCGTAGAGGCCGGCGACCGTTCGATCCGCGACGAGCGCCACCTGGCCGTCGCCGGGGATCAGCTCCCCGAGGCGGTCGAGAGTCCTCGCTCCGAGTGCGACGCCGGCGCAAGCGAGCACGGCACCGTCGAGATCGGTGATCTGCGCATCGGCTACGCGTTCATATGCCGGCTTGCGCTCGTCGAAGAGCGTGCGGAAGACCGCCTCGTCCCGCGCCAGCGGCCGGTCGCTTCCGACAACGCGGCTCCACGCATCGTCGAGCGAGGTCTCGACGAGAAGCGTGAACACGCTCGTGTCGAGGGCCCCGCGCGTGCGGGAGGACCCGAGCGCGCCGCCGCCGAGCTCGACCACCGCTGGCTGGCGACGGTCGAGAACATCGGCCGCCGCTTTCTCCTCGAGCTCTCTGAATCGGGCCTCGCCGTCGCGCTCGAAGAGATCCGCGACGGTTCGCCCGCTCCGCCGCTCGACCACGTCGTCGACGGAGACGAAGCGACGGCCGAGGCGTTCCGCGAGCTGCGGGCCAAGGGTCGACTTTCCGGCGCCCATGAAACCGACGAGCGCGACGTGCCTGTCGAGCGCCGTCAAGGCTTCGGCTGCGGATCGATCCGCGCCAGGTAGGCGCCGTGCGCCGCGACGAAGTCCTGAAGCGCGTCCCCGCCGAACTTCTCACGCGCCGCGCGCGCGAGCTCCCACGCAACAGCCGCCTCCGCGACGACGGCGAGTGCCTCGACCGCCTGCACGTCGCTCCGCTCCACGAGCGCCTGCCCCGGCTCACCCGTCGCGAGGTCGACCGAACCGAGCGGCCGCATCAGCGTGGGCAGAGGCTTCATCGCAGCCCGGACGACGACGGGCTCGCCGTTCGAGACGCCGGCCTCGACTCCGCCCGCACGGTTTGACCCCCGCGTGCGATCGGGCTCGATCTCGTCGTGAGCCCCGGATCCTCGCCGCCTGGCGAGCGCGAAGCCGTCGCCGATCTCGACCCCCTTGACGGCCTGGATACCCATTAGCGCGGCGGCCAGCCTGCCGTCGAGCCGGGTGCGCTTCTCAGCGTACGAGCCGAGACCGGGCGGGACACCGTTTGCGACGACCTCGACGACGCCGCCCAGCGTGTCCCTGTCGGCGCGCGCTTCGTCCGTTGCCGCCTGCATCGCCTCGTCGTCCGTCGCACCGCCGATCTCGAGCACCCTGCCCTCCACCGACACGCCGATCTCGACGAGCAGCGCCTTGGCGACCGCGCCCGCCGCGACCTGGCTCGCCGTTTGTCGCGCGCTCGCTCGCTCGAGCGCGTTGCGGACGTCGTCGTGCCCGTACTTCTGCGCCCCTGCGAGATCCGCGTGTCCCGGACGCGGGAGCGTGACCGGTTGCGTTCCTTTGCCGGAGGGCTCTCCGGCGGGGGGCCAGGCACTCATGCCCCACGCCCAGTTCTCGTGGTCGCGGTTGCGGATGAGGAGCGCGAGCGGCGTACCGAGCGTCACGCCGTGCCGCAAGCCGGCCAAGACTTCGACCTCGTCGGCCTCGAGCTTCTGCCTGGGACTGCGGCCGTAGCCTTCGCGACGTCTCGCGAGATCGGCATCGATTGCCGCACGCTCGAGGCGGAGTCCCGCCGGAACCCCCGTCAGGATCGCGACGAGTGCAGGCCCGTGCGACTCGCCCGCGGTGACGAGGTCAAGGCTCACGCGGCAAGCCTAGTGCCGTCCGCATCGCGTCAACGGGGGCTCGCTGCCCTGTCCAGTGCTCGAACGACGCTGCTCCTTGCGCGACGAGCACCTCGAGCCCCGTGATGACGCGTGCTCCAGCCGTGCGGGCAGCTGCTGCGGTCGCCGTCTCCGGGTACGGAAGGTCGACGAGCGTTTGACCCGCTCCGAGCTCGGCCAGAACTTCGTCCCGCGCCCCGGTCGCGTTGATCACCACGTCGGCATCGTCCGTGGCGGGAGGCCACTCCCCGCGCCGGGAGAAGCTGCGTGCGTGCGGGAGCGCGTCCAGGAACGCGGCCGCCGCTCCGCCGTCGCCGAGCACGACAGGACGCTCGGATGGGAGGCCGGCGAGAATCGCCGCGTCGGTGCTCAACCCCTCGACGCGACCGCCGCGGACGACGAGCGTATTCACCGACCGCGCCTCGGTCTCGCAGAGCTCCGCGACGGCGAGCTTGTGCGGCGCCGTGACGTTCGCCCCGGCGAATCCGAGCGCGGCGAGACCGGAGAGCGCCTCGGCGAGACGTTCGGGAGGCGTCGGGAGCGGCACATACGCCCAGTCAAGCCCCAGGCTCTCGAACGCGGCGTTCTGCATTCGCGGCGAGAGCGAGTGCTCGACGGGCCAGCCGACGATGCCGACGAGGCGCGTCGATCCGTCGATCCGATCCACGGCGGGAGTATCGCGCCGGCGCTCACCGGATCGCGGCGAGTTCTGAGCGAGCCGGCGACCGAGCCCACGCCGTCCGAGGCGGCCGTAGCGAGCCCCAACGTCCCCCAGGGGAACCCCGGTTCCCTGTAGTCAGCGTACCCCGAGCCCGGTCACGAGTGGGTCACAGCTCCGCGCCGAAACAGCGAAATCTCGCGAGGTCGAGCCGGCCGGCTACCGGGGACTCAGCGAGCGCACGTCCCGAGCTCGCGCGCGGCCGTCAACCGCAGCCGAACCCGTACTCGCATGACTTCTGGTCGAACTCGGCCTTGCTCGCCGTGAAGAAGTGATGCATGCCGTCCGGCTTTCGCACGAAGTAGAGATAGCCCACCGCCGCCGGACGCGCGGCGGCCTTCATCGACGCGAGCCCGGGATTCGAGATGGGCGTCGGAGGCAGACCGAGCCGCTTCCGCGTGTTGTACGGGTTGTCGCTCTCGAGATCCGACACCTTGAGCGACTCGGTCCCCGGCACGTTCCGCCCATAGCGGATCGTCGCGTCGATCCCCAGCGTCATCCGGTTGCGCAAACGGTTGTAGATCACGGCCGCGACGAGCCGGCGCTCCTCCGGCGCCACTGTCTCCTTCTCGACCATCGAGGCGATGATCAGCACGTCGTACGGCGTGAGGTTCTTCGAGCGCGCGTACCGAAGATTCACCCGGCGCCACTGGCGGCGGAACAACGCGAGCTGATCGCGAACGAGCTTCGACGCGGTCGTGAGCTTCGTGAAGACGTAGGTCGCGGGAAAGAGAAAGCCTTCGATCCGGTCGCCGGGCGAGTCCTCCCGGAACTCGGCCGGAGGTCGAGCAGCGGCTGTCGCACTCATGTACCCGGCACGCGTCAGCCGCGGCGTCACGCCGCGCTTCGCAATTGCGATCTCCCGAACGGCCGCGACCCGATCGGCCATGTCCCGTCGAGTGAAGCCCTCGGGGAAGATGATCCGCAGGACCTTCGGCTGGACGACGGGCGGCGGAGGCGGCGCTGCGTCGTCCGACCGGACGAGCGACGCTCCCGCCCAGGCAGCGCCCGCAAGCGCCGCGACGGCAACGAGAGCCACGATCACCCGGCGCACGAGCATTCGCGCTCGGCTCGGCCGCCGACGCCGTCGCGATGTCAGGTCTTGAGCGTGCTCTTCCATGCGAGGTAGCTGCCGAGGAGGTGTGCCGCCGCACGCGCATCCTCCGCATGAGTTCCGGGAGTGCCGAGCGCGAGCGCCGTCGTGAAGCGCTCATCGTACGTCTCGACTGGAACGTCGAGCACGTCCTCCAGCGCTCGCACAAACTCCACGGTCTCGTCCGCCTGGCTGCCGTGGTCGCCCTGCAAAGTCACCGGCAAGCCGACGACGACCACCTCGGCCTCCTGCTCCAAGACGATCGTGCGAATCCGAAAGAGCCCGTCCTTTGTTCGGGCTCGCTCGACGACGTCGAGCGGCCTCGCAATCGTGCCGGTCGGATCGGAAACCGCGACGCCGGTGCGCGCGGACCCGTAGTCGAGCGCGATGACCTTCACTGCAACGCGCCGATGATGAGGCGCTCGGCTTCGGCGAGAGCGTCCGCCAGTTTCTCGGGCTCACTCCCTCCGGCCCGCGCCATCGTCGGCCGGCCGCCCCCACCGCCACCGACAATCGCCGCCGCCTGTCTCACGACGTCCGAGGCACTCACACGCTCGGCGACTCCAGGATCGAAGTTCGCGACGAGATGCACCGATCCGTCCTCTCGCGTTCCGAGCACGACCGCTGCCGGCGAATGCTGCTGCTTGAAGGCATCGGAGAGGTCGAGGAGGGCGTCGGCGCCGAGCCCTTCGACCGATTGCACGATGACGTTCACGCCGTTCTCGACGCGCACGGACGCTTGGGGCGCCGCAAGTGCGGCCGGCGCCGGGCGCTTCCTCGTGTCCTTGCGGAGGACCTCGAGCTCGGCACGAAGGTTGTCGGCTTCGCGAGAGCGCGCATCCAGGAGGGCCCACGCTTCACCGGAGGTCACCGCCTCGATGCGGCGCACCCCGGCACCGACCGAACCCTCGGAGATCACCACGAACGGCCCGATTTCCGCCGTCGACCGGACATGCGTGCCCCCGCACAACTCGGTGGAGAACTCGGGAATCTCGACGACGCGCACGATGTCGCCGTACTTCTCGCCGAAGAGCATCGTGGCACCGAGCTTGCGCGCCTCGTCGATCGGCGTCTCGAACACATGCACCGGCAGGTTCTGAAAGACCTTCTTGTTGACGATTCGCTCCACGCTCTCGCGCTCTTCGGTCGTCAGCGCCTGCTCGTGCGTGAAGTCGAAGCGCAGCTTGTCCGGCCGTACGGCCGAGCCCGCCTGCCGCACATGGTCGCCGAGCACCTCGCGCAGGGCCTGCTGCAGAAGGTGCGTTCCGGTGTGGTTCGCCATCGTCGGGAACCGCACGCCCCACGGCACGACCGCGCGCACGCGATCGCCTTCGCTGAAGCCCTCACCTCGAACGTGTAGGGCTTGATCGTCGCCGAAGCGATATGCCTCCACGAGCTCCGCGCGCGTTCCGGGCACGTCGTCGAGCTCCAGCCACCCGGCGTCGCTCACCTGACCGCCGCCGGCCGCGTAGAAGGGCGACTCGCGGAGCTTCGCGAGGAAGAGCCCATCCTCCAGCGCCTCGAGCGCGCCGATCTGGGTGAGCACGTCGGTCTTCGCGTAACCCACGAACTCCGTCTCGAAGTCAGCCGCACGGGCGAATTCCGCGGCACGTTGCAGCTCGCCGTCGCCGCCCGCGCGGGAGACCTCGCGATGACGCGCCATCTCGGTGCCGTACCCGTCGACGTCGACCAGCCGGCCGCGCTCCTCGGCCAGCTCGACCGTGAGCTCGAGCGGGAAGCCGTACGTCGCCGCGAGCGTGAACGCGTCCTCACCGGAGATCGGGCCACTCGCTGCAAGCTCCTCGAACAGCCGCATGCCGCGCTCGAGGGTCTCCTCGAAACGCTCTTCCTCGGCTTTCACGACCCGCTCGATCTCGGCCGCGCGCTCCTCGAGCTCGGGGAACGCATCACCCATCTGCGTAACGACCACTGCCGGCAGCCGGTAGAGCTCCTCGAGACCGATGCGCCGCGCCTGGATTACTGCCCGCCGGATGATGCGCCGCAACACGTAGCCGCGAGCCTCGTTGGACGGCGTCACGCCATCAGCAACGAGAAACGTCATGCCGCGCCCGTGGTCGGCGAGGATGCGGTGGGCCTTGGTCGAGAGGGCCGAGTCGCCGTAGGCGACGCCCGATTCGGCGCCGATCCACTCCATGATCCTCTGGTAGCCGTCGTTCTCGTAGACGGACCGCACGTCCTGGAGGATGGCCGCGCCACGCTCGAGGCCGAGCCCCGTGTCGATGTTCTGCGCGGGAAGGGGCGTCAGCGTGCCGTCTGGATGCTGCTCGTACTCCATGAAGACGAGGTTCCAGAACTCGAGGAAGCGGTCGCAACGGGTGCACGCGGGAGCGCAGTCGGGCTCGCCACACCCGTACTCAGCCCCCCAGTCGTAGTAGATCTCGGAATCCGGCCCGCACGGGCCCGGGCCGCCAACCGACCAGAAGTTCTCCGAGGTCGGGAGCAGCACGATGCGCTCCTTCGGCATCCCCACTCGCTGCCAGAGCTCGATCGTGACCTCGTCCGGGCCGAGCCCCAGCTGCGGGTCGCCCGCGTGCACGGTCGCCCACACGCGATCCCAGTCGAGCTGCATGTGATCTTTGACGAACTCGGTGGCGAGCTCGATCGCGCCCTCCTTGAAGTACTGGCCAAACGAGAAGTTGCCGAGCATCTCGAAGAACGTCAGGTGGTGTCCGTCGAGGCCGACCTCGTCGATGTCCACGGTCCGAAAGCACTTCTGCGATGTGGTGGTGAGGAGCGCGGGCGGAGGCTCGACCCCAAGGAAGTACGGCATCTGCGGGTGCATGCCGGCCGTCGTCAGGAGCGTCGTCCCGTCGTCGGCGCGCGGAACGAGGGACGCCGAAGGACAGCGGAGGTGTCCTCTCTCCTCGAAGAACGAGAGAAAGCCCTCCCGCAGCTCGGGTGTCGTTCGCATGAGTTGATTCTACGAGCGGTGTTCGGCCGCCCGGACGAGCAGCCGGAAGCTACGCGGCTGGAGGCAAGTCGGGCTCGCGATCGCCGCTCGGCCAGGAAGCCGGCTCCGGAGCGACCGGATCGGCGGCGGTCCCTGCACGCCTGAGCTCTTCGTCGAGCTCGGCCTCGCGGCGGCGCGCGGCCTGCTTGGCGACATCCATAGCCTCGCCCGGATTACGCCGAGCGCGAAATGCGGAGAGCCCGTGGGAAACCGCGGCCGAGAGACCACTCACCTTCTTCACCGGGGTCGTGATTGCGGTCGAGACCGCCCGCACGGCCGTGTCGGCGCTCTCCGCCATCGAGACGGCGCTGTCCGTGACCGTGTCCAGCTTGTCGAGCTCGCGATTCACACGGTCGATCGTGCCGCCCGACTTCTCGATCACCGGAAGCAGCTCGCGCTCGGTCCCGCGGATGAACGACGAGAGCCGCTCGAACGTCCCTCCGAGACGGAACAGCATGTACGCGAGCCCGAGGCCGCTCGCGGCAAAGAACAGCGCGAGAGCGTAGTCGAGGACGTCGCCCGAGGTCGATGCGAGAACCGTCATCGGGAGGATCCTAGACGCTCCGCCTTCCTACGAAACCTGTGTGACGACGCCCGCGCCGACAACGGCGTCTCCGTCGTAGAGCGCGGCCACCTGTCCGGGGGCGACGCCGTAGGCCGCCTGCTCCAGATCGAGCATGAATCCGTCGTTTGCGACGCTGATGTTCGCGGCCACCGCTTCCGAGCGATAGCGAAGCTTCACGTCGGCTCTGGACACCGGTACGTAGAGCGCTCCCCGGGCCTCGACGCACGAGGCGGCGAGGGCGTCGTGCGGACCGACGACAACTGCGTTCGTCGCGCTATCCGTCCGCAGGACGTACAGGGGACGGGAAGACGAGACGCCCACCCCACGCCGCTGACCGGGCGTGAAGCGCCAGTAGCCGTCGTGCCGCCCGAGCTTGGCTCCCTCCTCGTCGACGATGTCACCAGCCTCAGGCTCGAGCCCCTGTCGCCCGAGGAAGCTCCGGTAGTCGTCGCCCGCCAGAAAGCAGGCTTCCTGGCTCTCGGGCCGCCGCGCCGCGGCGAGCCCTGCCGCCAGAGCCTCCGCACGGGTCTCCTCCTTCGTCTGCTCGCCAAGCGGAAACTCCACGCGGTCGAGGAGGTCCGGACTGACGCCGGCGAGCATATACGACTGATCCTTCGCGGGATCGCGGCCGCGGGCAATGAGGCGCTTGCCGTCACGCTCCACGATGCGCGCGTAGTGCCCGGTCCAGAGCTTCTCGGCTCCAGCACGCGCGGCGAACTCGAGCAGTGCGTCGAAGCGGAACGCGCCGTTACAACGAGTGCATGGATTCGGAGTCTCGCCTGCCCGGTACGAGGAGATGAACGGTGTTACGACCTCGGCCCGGAACTCCTCACGGAGATCCAGGGTCACGTGCGGCAGACCGACCGCGTGACAGGTCGCGCGCGCCGCGGCGACGGCTGCGGGCGAGCAGCAGGCGCGCTCGGCGGTCGGTCCGGCCGGGTCCTGCCAGAGACGCAGCGTTACGCCGACCGCGTCCCGCCCCGCGCGCTTGAGGGCGACAGCGCTGTCCACACCGCCGCTCATTGCGACCGCTATGCGCCCTTGTCGAGGCTCCGCCGTGAACACCTGCCCGAGTGCGGATGCAAGTGCCTCGACGGCGAGTGGGTTGCCGGTCACGCAGGCGGCCTCGAGCAGGGTCAGGCCGGCAACCGGTCGCTCGAGCCCGTCGGCGTCGCTCTCGACGATCCGGTGCCCTTCGACCGCAAGTCGGACTCCGGCCCAGTCGCCGTTTCGGGTCCCGTCTCCGAAGACCTCAAGAGGCATGCACCCAGGCTAGCGCCGCTCGACGATGTAGGTGCTCCACCTGGGATGTAGGTGCTCCACCCTGCCGATGATGCGACGGCCGTTGCGAACCTGGCTCTGCCAGGTGGGTGCCGTGCGGGGCGTCGGCAATGCCTATCCCCGACGCCGGCTCCCTTCTCGTGAGTGTTGGTTCACGTTATGAGCCGAAGCCACGCACAGGGTCGAGCGCAGCCATCCTACCCGCTCGCCTCGACCGCGAACCGCCACTCGATCTCCTCCGTGCCCTGGAGCTCCAGGATTCGCGCCAACGCTTCGGTCACCTCGAGCTGGCGCCCCGCTTCGACGAGAGCGTTGTCGATGACCTCCGTGAGCACCTGCTTGCCCTCGTGCCGGAGCACGAGCTTCGCGCCGCATGTCACGACGGGATGCGTTACCCCGAGCGACCTCCCGGTGAGCAGCAGTCCACAGGTCGTTCGCTGTGCATCGCCGACCGGGCCGCGCGAGCCGGCGAATGCCTGATACCAGCCGCCGGGAGCGATCGCGCTTGTCAGCGCCGCGGATGTCGCATCCTCGGTCCTGCGC
>JACCVK010000227.1 GCA_013698195.1 Actinomycetota bacterium
ACGCAGCCTCGGCCATAGAGGAGCCGGTGGCGGCGATCGACGCCGCCGTTGCGTCGCTGCACGAGGCGATCGACGATCTCCATACCGCGGTATTCGCGCTCGAGCACGGCCATCTCTGGCTCGTGGCACAGCGCGGGTATGCGGTGGTGCCCGACGGAATCGGCATCGAGCAGGGGATCGTCGGGCGCGCGGTACGACAGGGCCGCGCTCAGCTCGTCATCGACGTTCATTCCGATCCGGACTACTTGGAGGTGCTTCCGGCAGTCGTCTCGGAGGCGACAGTCCCGCTGTGCAGCGATCGTGCCACGGTCGGCGTCCTCAACCTCGAGTCGGAGCGGCCGCTGCCCGAGGAAGCGCTGAAGCTGCTGAGGCCGCTCTCGGCGGCGCTTGCGTCGAAGACGGAAGGTCTTCGAGCCTCGGGCAAGGTTGATCTGCCAGCACTCGTACGGCTTTTCGTCTCCCTCGGAAGCCTCCGTGATCCGAACGAGATCGCGGCACTCGCTGCCGCGTCCTTCGCTCGGGTTCTCAGGTTGGAGATGAGTCAGGTATGGATCTGGGACGAGGCGGGCAGGCCGCTCGAGCTTGCGGCCTGGAGCCCCTCCTCACAGCTTCGCGGTCTCACGGTCGCCGCGCTCGAGGCCGCCCGCGGACTCGTCGACCCGCGGCTCGTACTCCAGCAGGTGGATGCGGGGGCCGGCAGCGGGACGAAGGTCAAGCCGGGCGTGGTTATCTGGCTGCCGCTACGGGCGCACGGAAAGGACATCGGCGCGCTCGTCGGCGCCGGGGGCGGGGCAGTCAGCCCCGAGGATCTCGACACCGCCGCGGTGCTCGCCGCGCACACAGCGGCGTCGCTCGACGCCGCGCTCGCGCTGCGCCGCGAGCGTCAGAGCGCCGTCACGGACGCGCTCACGGGCATCCTCAATCGGCGCGGGCTCGAGGAGAGGCTCGAACGCGAAGTAGCCATTGCGCAAGAGCGCCGGTTGCCGCTCAGCGTCCTCGTTCTCGACTGCGACGACTTCAAGGACGTCAACGACCGTGCGGGTCACGAGTTCGGCGACTCGCTCCTCAAGGAAGTTGCCGACGCGCTCACTGGGTCGCTGCCCGAGAGCGCAGAGGTCGCTCGCCTCGGAGGGGATGAGTTCGTCGTGATGCTGGTGGGCGCCGACGCCGAGGCGGCCGAGGAACACGGCACTCGCATCAGGAGCGTCCTGGCCGAAGGGCTGACCGATGCGGGCTTCCCGATTCGCCTGAGCGGAGGCGTCGCGACGTACCCCTTCGATGGCGCGACGCCGACTGAAATCGTCCGCGCGGCCGATCAGGCGCTGTACTTCGCAAAGCACGCAGGCAAGGACCGCATCGCATCCTTCCGCGACATCGTCACGCGCGAAGAGCAGCCGGAGCCGAAGACGGTGGCGATGGTAGTCGCGGACGAGAAGCGCTCGGGTTCGCGCCGGAACAGCTCCGTTCTCTCGGAGGCGCTCGCAGCGGTGCGGGCAATCGAAGCGGAGGAAAACGTCGACGGCGTGCTCGGCCGGCTCTGCAAGGCGGTCGTCTTCTCGGTGGGTGCCACCGCGTGCCAGGCATCGCGCGTCGAAGGCGGGTATCTCGTGGACGGAGTCGGTCACGCACTCCGCGAGGTGTCGCTCGGACACGACGTCGCGTACCGCATCTCGGACTTCCCGCTCACGGCCGAGACCCTGCGACTCGGGGAGCCGTTCTCGGTCTCGTTTCTGGATAAGGAGGTCGACCCGGCGGAGGCGTTCATCCTCCGTGAGTTGGGCATGAACGCGATGCTCATGCTGCCGCTCCGAGTCAAGGGTCGCTCCTGGGGCCTCCTCGAGATCTACGACATGAGGTTGCGGCGATTCAACGAGGACGACGTCTCGCTCGCACGGTTTCTCGTGTCGCAGGCCGAGCGCCAACTCGAGCAGATCGCGCCGGCCACCGGCAAGCGCGACCGCCCACCTGTCTACGAGCTTCCGCCCGAGTCTGACGAGCCGCCAGGAACTCGCTCGAGGTAAGCGCAACTCGGCGTAGCGCCGGGGAGCGGGGATGGCCCTAGACGGCTCACGACGTAGCTCTCGCCGTCCAGCTCGAGCAGTGCCCCGGGGCGGAGTGTTCTCGACTCAATCTCGACGAGCGCATACGCAGTGCCGGGAACGAACAGCAGCTCGACGGCCTGCTCGCCGCCCAGAGCTCCGGCTTGGTCAGCGGAGCCGGCGCCCGCCGCCTGGAGGGATTGGAGATCGGCGAGCCGATCGGACTCTTTCGCCTCGATCTGCTCCTCGCGAGCCGCGAGCGCGCGCTCTCGCTGCTCGACCGCCTCGCGCTTTAGCTCCACCGCACCGAGCTCACGTCGGCGCCGATCGAGCTCGCCCTCCGCGGCGGCAAGACGCGAGCGGCGTTCCGAGATGTCCCGGTCGAGCTGCTCGAGCTCCGTCTCACGCTCTCTGAGATCCGTCGAGCCGAGGCGCAGCGTCCGCTCGACCGAAGCGCGCATGTCGCGGAGAAGCCCTTCACGGCGTTCCAGATCCCCGAGCGCCGTATCGAAGCGTGCGGCCTGCTCCTCGAGGTCGCGACTCCGCTCGGCGAGCAGGCGCTCGAGCTTCTCCTCTGGGCTGGAGGCATGCGCTAGGACGCGGCGGGTGAGCCCCGAATCGACCGTATCTTCGGGCACCGGCTGCACTTCATGCGGTTTCCGGCGAAAGCGCATTGTGCTCAGTATTGCGAGCGTTTACGAGGCGCACCAGAGGGAATCGCGAACGATCGAGTCAAGCCGGGAGAACACCCTAAGCCGTCGAATTGGAGCG
>JACCVK010000308.1 GCA_013698195.1 Actinomycetota bacterium
ACCACACGCTCTTCAGCCGTCCGCCGACGCCGCGAGAGCTCGGGCCGGTGACGATCATCCTCTTCGGCGCGGCCGGCGACCTGGCGAAGAGGAAGCTGCTCCCCGGGCTCTACCACCTGGAGGTCGCCGGGCTGCTACCGGAGGGCTGGCGCCTCATCGCGGCCTCCACCCGCGAGCTATCCGACGAAGAGTTTCGCGAGCTGGCCCGGAGCGCGATCCAGGACTTCGGGCGCTCTGATCCCGAGGGCGAGGCCTGGGACCGCTTCGCGGAGAGACTGTCTTACGCCGGTGGCGGTTTCGGGCCTGGCTCGACCGAGAGGATCGCGTCCGCGGCGCGGAGCGCAGCAGAGGAGCTCGGCACCGGGCGCAAGCTCGTCTTCTGCGCCGTCCCGCCGAGCGTCTTCGACGACATCGTGCTCGGCCTCGGGGAAGCGGGCCTGGCCGAAGACGCGCACGTCATCATCGAGAAGCCGTTCGGCACCGATCTGGCGAGCGCGCGGGAGCTCAACGAGCGGATCCACTCGGTGCTGACAGAGGAGCAGGTCTTCCGCATCGACCACTTCCTCGGCAAGGAGGCGGTCCAGAACATCCTCGCGTTCCGCTTCGCGAACGGTCTTTTCGAGCCGGTCTGGAATCGCCAATTCATCGACCACGTGCAGTTCGACGTGCCCGAGACGCTGTCAGTCGAGCAGCGTGCGTCCTTCTACGAGGCGACCGGTGCGCTCCGCGACGTCGTGGTGACGCACGTCTTTCAGGTACTCGGCTTCGTCGCCATGGAGCCGCCGCTCGCGTTGAGCCCGAAGTCGCTCGGGGACGAGAAGGTAAAGGTCTTCGACGCGATGCGCGTGCTCACTCCCGGCGACGTCGTCCGCGGCCAGTACATCGGCTACCGCGAGCTCGACGGCGTCCCACCCGACTCCGACACCGAGACGTACACGGCCGGCAGGTTGTTCATCGACAACTGGCGCTGGAAGGGCGTGCCGTTCTACTTCAGGACAGGCAAGCGGATGCCCGAGTCGAGACGTGCCCTCACGATCGTCTTCAAGAAGCCCGCGCTCTCACTCTTCGAGCGGGCGGACGTATCGACCGACAGCATCGACGCCAACCACCTGACCTTCGATCTCGGCGATCCCGGATCCATCTCGGCGTCGTTCCTCGTCAAGGACCCGGGCGCGGAGCTCGACCTGACCGAAGCGAGCATGAACTTCTCCTACGACGCGGGCGGGCTGCTCGAGGCGTACGAGCGGCTCATCTACGACGCGCTGATCGGCGACAAGTCGCTGTTCGCCCGGGCCGACAGCATCGAGCGCTTGTGGGAGGTGGTCGAGCCGGTGCTGGCCGCGCCCTCTCCGGCGATCCCGTACGAGCAGGAAACGTGGGGTCCGGCGGAGGCCGAGGAGCTCATCGCCCCTCGGCGCTGGCACCTGCCCGCCAGTCACTGAAGAACCGAAGAAGCCCCGTTCGGGGCATTCCCCTTGGTCGTCACACGCGATTGACTCGTGCTTCGATCAACGCGTGTCTCCAAGGAGGTGGGTTCCGTGTCGAGTGCAGTCCGCCGGGCGTTCGTGGCGTTGGTGGCTGCTGCCGTTGGCGTGCTCGTGTTCCTGCTCGTCGCAGCGTCGACGACGCCGGCTGCCGGGTCGTAGAGCGACACGCGTTTCGCCTCTCTCTTCGGAGTAGGCGCGACGCGATCGATGACGTTCACCGCCTCGACCCCCTGGCGATACGTCGGGGAAACCCACGCGCGAGCCATCCCGTGCGATGACTCCTGCGTCCATGTCACGAGGCAAGGGGAGGGAGCATGCACGTACGTCGAAAGCTCGCGATTGTAGTGCTCGCCGTCGCGGCTGCCACAGTCGCTACAGCAGGGGCGCTCGCAACGACGAGTGTGAAGGACTACGTCGTACCGGTCGGAGACGAGTACGACGTTGACGCGCTCTTCAGCGTCAACGACAGAGTTCCCGAGGCCAGCACTTCCGGCCTCTTCTATCGCATGGTCGGTATCCCCGATGGTCTGGGTGCAATGCCGAACGGAAACAACACCTCGACGCTCTATATGAACCATGAGCTCGGCTTCGGCGTAACCTCGTCCCCCGTGGTCGATGCCGTAGGAAACCCGGTCGGGCCTGCCTATCGCGGTGCCCACGTCTCGAAGTGGACGCTCGACGCCGACGGAGATCCGATCAAGGGCGAGCGTGCATACGACATGATCTGGGCGGAGAACACACTGCTCGGGCCGGCTCCGGATGCGTCCAATGTCGCCCAGATGCCACGGCAGTTCGGGCGCTTTTGCTCGGGCTCGCTTGCCGGAAAGGCGGAGGGCTTCGACAGGCCAATCTACTTCGCAGGAGAGGAAGTCGGGCCGGCTGAGTCGTTCGACGGACTCGGCGGTCTGACGGTTGCGATCTTCGACAACGAGCTCCACACCTTGCCGAGACTGGGCCGATTCGCCTGGGAGAACACGCTCATCCAAGCAAAGAAGACCCATCGCACGGTGATCATGAACATGGAGGACGGCCCGTCCGCCCTCGATCCGGGCGTCGCGAACAGCCAGGTCTACATGTACGTGGGCAAGAAGCAAACGGCCCCGGGCTCGAGCGTCCTGCGGAGGAATGGACTCGACAACGGTGAGCTCTACGCCCTCGCCCCCGTCGATCCGGCCAAGGGAAGCGAGGCGGAGTTCACGAGCGGCACGATCCAGGTCAAGTGGGCGCTCATCCCGAATGCGGGAGCACTCTCGGATCCCGAGCTCGAGACGGCGACCGACGCTGCCGGAGCGTTTCGGTTTGCTCGACCCGAGGACGGTGCATTCAACAAGCGCGACAAGGACGAGTTCTTCTTCGTCACAACGGGCGACGCGGCGGTTCCCGCAAATACGCTCGGCCGCCTCTATTCGCTCCAGATCAACCCCGGTGACCCGACCGAGACCGGGACGCTAACGGTCGCATACAACGCTCAGGAGATCGTGAACGGCGGGGGCGACATCGCAATCAGCCCGGACAACGTGGATACGAGTGCGCGGTACCTGATGATCAACGAGGACGGAACCCCCGCGAGCCGGCCGGTTATGGCGAGCAAGGGCCGCGACGGCTCGATCTGGCGCTTCGACATCATCAACAAGCGGAAGCCCCAGCGTCTCATTGGCGTGAACCCGTCGTCAGCCACTCGGGTTGCCGAGCTCGATCCGCCGGGTCGAGACGGCGTCGCGGTCGGCCCAGGGATCTGGGAGACGAGCGGCATCATCGACGCGTCGGGTCTCTTTGGTGCCAACACCTGGCTGTCCGATGCCCAGGCGCACCCGCCAACGACAGCACCGGCCGCCGGAACTGTTGAGGACGGTCAGCTCTTCAAGCTAACGCCGAACTAATAGCGTCATCCATGAGCAAGCCGGGGCGCCCAAGGGGTGCCCCGGCTTGACCTACCTGCTTCGCCGCGCGATCTCTCGTCGCGTCGTGTGAGCTGTCTCGAACGTCGATCCAGCAGGGGCGGCAGGACTCGAACCTGCAACCCCCGGTTTTGGAGACCGGTGCTCTGCCAGTTGAGCTACGCCCCTAGGGTTCCAGCACTCGAGTGTAGCCACGCAAACTTTGTCGCTCAGAGTCACAAGGGGTTTACTCCAGGAATGCATCGGCGCGCGCTGGGAGCGCTGTTCGTCGTCCTCGCAGCAGGGCTTGCGCTCGTCGCGATCTTCTCCGCCTTGGAAGGCGGCCGCGCGTGGGTGATCGCCCTGACTGCCGGCGCGCTCGCGGCCTGGATGGGCGCCATGGGGTGGAGCGCACTTCGGAAGAACCACTGAGGAATTCGGCCGTGCACGTCGTATGTTGTGGCCGTGGCTCCGGCTGAAGACACGCTCGCCCTGTGGCAGGAGTACCAAAAGTCCGGTGATCAGCACGTCCGCGACCGGCTCATCCTGACCTACGCACCGCTCGTGAAGTTCGTCGCCGGTCGTGTCAGTGCGAGCTTGCCCGCGCACGTCGACGAGCAGGATCTCGTGTCGTACGGCCTCCTCGGGCTGATCGGCGCGATCGAGCGTTACGACCTCGAGCGCGAGATCAAGTTCGAGACCTTTGCCATGGCTCGAATCCGCGGCGCGATCATCGACGAGCTCCGCTCGCTCGACTGGGTGCCGCGCTCCGTGCGCACCCGCGCACGGCAGATCGAGCGCGCCATCGCCGTGCTCGAGCGCGAGCTGATGCGTGCGCCGACCGACGCCGAGATCGCACGGAAGCTCGGCGTCTCCGGCGACGAGCTCGAGGAGAGCCTGCGCGAGATCTCCCGCACGTCCATCGCGGCGCTCGACGAGCTCTGGTCGCCCTCGGGCGGGGGAGACCAGATCGCCTTGATCGACACGATCGAGGACGGCAGCGGCCCGGACCCGGAGTTCTCGCTCGAGCAGACGGAGATCAAGGAAGCGCTGGCCGAAGCGATCTCCGGTCTTCCCGAGCGAGAGAAGCTGGTCGTGACGCTCTACTACTACGAAGAGCTCACGCTCCGCGAGATCGGCGAGGTGCTCGGCGTCACGGAGTCGCGCGTCTCCCAGCTCCACACGAAGGCGATCCTGCGCCTGAAGGCGCACCTCGCGGGCGCGACGCGCGAGACCGCCGAGAAGTAGATAGCCCCGCGCGCGTCGACCGCGCCTTCCGGCCGCGCACAGTCGCGGACGCTCTTGTACGAACGAGCCGGAGCCGCGCGGCAGTTGTGCAGCCGCGGACTAAGCTTCCCCGAATCCACGCTCCGAGGGAGGTTTCTCGTCCATGCCCGAGCCCGCCAAGATCAGGAACGTCGCCGTCGTCGGCCATCGCGGGACGGGGAAGACGTCGCTCGTCGAGGCACTTCTCTTTCAGTCCGGAGCGGTGAATCGTCTCGGCACCGTGGAGGGAGGAACCACGGTCTCCGACTCCGACGAGGACGAGCACAAGCGACAGCTCTCGATCTCGACCTCGCTCGCCCACACGGAGTGGCAGGGACGAAAGCTGAATCTCGTGGACGTTCCCGGCGATCCGAGCTTCCAGGGCGAGCTCCGCACGGCGGCCCGTGTCGTCGAGGGAGTGCTCGTGACGGTGTCGAGCGTCATGGGTGTGGAGGTCGGCAC
>JACCVK010000317.1 GCA_013698195.1 Actinomycetota bacterium
GTCCGTCGCCGCGAGCTCGGCCGGCAGATCGTGGTGCTCGGGTGCATAGCCGATGCGGGCGCGCACGTCGATGCCCGCAGTCTCGGGATCTCGGCCGAGCACGAGGAGCTCGCCGGCGTCCCGCGAGCGAAGGCCGAGTGCGAGCGAGATGAACGTCGTCTTCCCGGCCCCGTTCGAGCCGAGCAGGCCGGTGATGCCCGGGCCGATGATGGCGTCGAGCCCCGCCAGCGCGACCGTCTGGCCGTAGCGCTTCACCACCCCGCGCGCGGAGATGACGGCAGGCGAGGACGGCTCAGGCACGGCTGGTGACACCATCGCTCACGATTGTCGTGCAACCGCGCCACGTGCGCTCCGCTCGTCGGCGCGTGAGCGGGGCGGCCAGCCCTAAGAACTTCGAGACAATTCGCCGGCCGAGGTGGGGCCGCCCGGCGCGACTCCTATACTCGCCCGCCTGACCGACCTCGTCTCTCCACTGCGCGAGCTCTTCGGCTTCGAGGCCTTCCGGCCCGGGCAGGAGGACGTCGTGCGCGCCGCGATCGCGGGTCGCGACACGCTTGCGCTCATGCCGACGGGCTCGGGTAAGTCGCTGACGTACCAGCTCGCCGCGATGCTGCGTCCCGAGCCGACGCTCGTGCTTTCGCCGCTGATCGCGCTCATGAAGGACCAGGTGGACAAGCTGCCGCCCGAGATCGCGGCGACGGCGACCTTTGTCAACTCGTCGCTCTCCAGCGAGGAGACCGCGGAGCGGCTGGCGGCGGTGTCGACCCGGGAGACGCGGCTCGTCTACGCGGCACCCGAGCGCCTGCGCCAGTCGCGCTTCGTCGAGCTGCTCGCGGAGGTCGGCATCGGCCTCGTCGTCGTGGACGAGGTGCACTGCGTGAGCATGTGGGGACACGATTTCCGCCCCGACTACCTCTTTATCCGCCGCGGTCTAGAGGCGCTTGGAGAGCCGACGCTGCTCGGAATGACCGCGACCGCGACGCCGGAGACTGCCCGCGACATCGGACAGGCGCTCGGGCGCAAGCTCGAGATCGTTCACACAAGCGTCATGCGTCCGAACCTACGCTATGACGTCGAGGAAGTTGCGAACGCAGAGGACCGGATCGCGATTCTCGTCGAGCGGCTTCGGGCTCTGCGCGGCGGCTCGGCAATCGTCTACGCACGTTCACGGCGGTCCACCGAGGAGCTCGCCCGGGTTCTCCGCGGCTACGGGTTCCGGGCAGAGCACTACCACGCAGGCCTCGAGGCAGAGGAGCGGACGCGCGTCCAGGACGACTTCGTCGCGGACAGGACGCAGGCGGTCGTGGCGACGACCGCGTTCGGCATGGGCATCGACAAGCCCGACGTGCGGCTCGTCTGCCTCGTCAACTACCCGGACTCGGTCGAGGGCTACGTGCAGATGGTGGGGCGGGCGGGGCGTGACGGAGAGCCGAGCCAGACACTGCTGCTCGCGAGCCCGAGCGATGCCGCAGCACTCAGGCGCTTCGCTACCTCGGACGTGCCGGCGGCTTCGGAGCTCCGGTCGGTCTACCGCGCGCTGCGCGACGCAGGCGGCCTCGTCGATCCGGACGAGCTCAGGGCGCTCGTACCCGAGCGCGACGCACGCGTCCTCGTGGGGATGCTCGAGCAGGCGGGGTTGCTGCGACGAAGCTTCGACGAGGGACGTCGCATGCGGATCGAGCTGCCTCCCGCCCCGGCCGACGCGCGTGAGCAAGTCGAGGCGCTGCTCGACCGCGCCCAGCTCGTCGCCGAGTCACGTGCCGACCGCGTGGTCGCGTTCGCTGAGTCGCGCAGCTGCCGGCACGAGCAAGTGGCCGCCCATTTCGGCGAGGACTTCTCCGGGCCGTGCGGTGCCTGCGACGTTTGCGCGCCGCTGACGCGCGGCTCGGCGTCCATCCCCAGCCCTCCTCCGGCGCTACCCGAGGACGTCGGCGAAGCGATCGTCGACGCGGTGGCGTCGCTGAAGTGGCCGCTCGGTCGACGGAGCCTCGTCGCAACGCTCCGCGGCTCGCTCAAGGCGCCGCCCTCCGCACGCCGCTCCGGCGCGTACCGCCTGCTGGCGGGGGCGAGCGACGCCGACGTCCGCCGCTGGGTGACGCTCGTCGAGGTCTCGGGAGCGCTCGTCGAAGTGGCGACACCCGACGGCTTTCGTGTCCTAGAGATCGACTCGTCCGTGTCGCCGCCGCAGATCAGGACGGCGATTGCAGCCGACGTCGACGAAGGTGTCGTCGCGCGCCTTCGCAGCTGGCGCCTCGAGCGGTCGCAAGAGGACGCCGTTCCCGCGTACGTCGTCCTGCACGACGCGACACTCCGCGAGCTCGCCGCGCTCCGCCCCCAGACGTTGGACGAGCTCGCGGGCGTGAAGGGCTTCGGCCCGGTCAAGCTCGAGCGCTACGGCGACGACCTGCTCGCCGTTCTGGCCGAAGCGTCCTGACGCGGGCCAACGCCCGACTCGGTTGCCCACGGGTTCGGCAACGCTCTACGATGACCTCGCCAGCAACGACGCCGTACCGGAGGTGCGCATGTCCGAAAAGATGTGGGGCTCCGAGCCCTTCTGGGGCCTCGGCTACGAGTGGGATCCCGACTGGTTCCTGACAGACCGTCAGAAGGAGCTCCGCTCGACGCTCATCGAGCTCTGCGAAACGGAGATGCGTGCGAACGCGAAGCGCTCGGACGACGAGCTGCTCTTCCCGCGTCGCAACCTCGAGCTGCTCGGCGAGCACGGCTTTCTCGCGCTGACCGTCCCCGAAGAATACGGCGGCCTCGGCGAGAACCACGTCGCCTACTCGATGGTCTGCGAGACGATTGCCCGCTACGGGTGCGCCTCGACCGCCATGTGCTATGTGATGCACGTCGGGGCCGTAAACACGATCATGCTCCGCCCCACCCCGGAGCTGGTCGACAAGTACATCCGGCCCCTGGGCACCGGGAAGATCGGGACGCTCTCCTATTCCGATCCGGAGACGGGCTCCCACTTCTGGTACCCGATCTCGTCCGGCGCGGAGCGATCGAACGGCGGCTTCAAGGTGCGGAAGAAGGCCTCGTGGACGACCTCTGCCGGCTTCGCGGACTTCTACGTCGTGCAGACGACGAGCCCCGACTTCTCGGGCTACGACGACCTGTCCGTATTCGTCATCGACGGCGGCGACGTCGAGTCCCAGCCGTCTCTGTGGGACGCCCTCGGCCTGCGAGGCAACCAGTCGGGCCCGCTCGAGGTTCCGAATGTGGACGTGCCGGAGGAGCAGATCGTCGGCCCGGTCGGCGATGGAGCGGCGTCGAACGACGAGTCGGTCGACCCCTGGTTCCTCATCGGGTCGTCCTCCGTCTGGAACGGCATCGCGCTCGGCACGATCGACATCGCGAAGCGCCACACAACGCGCAAGCGCCACGTCGACGTCGGCATGCGCGTCGCCGACTATCCGACGATCCAGGACTACGTCGGCGAGGCGGTCATGGACACAAATGCGTCACGCACGTTCGTGCTCTCCGTTGCCCACGCGATGGATCGCGCGACGGACGACAACACGAAGCTCCTCGCGCCGGGTGAGTTCGCGCGAGCCGACTTTTTGCACTGGGCCTGGCAGATCAAGTTCATCGCCGCGAAGAACGTCGCGCACGTCGTGGACAAGATGCTCCACGCGTGTGGCGGCTCGGGCTACAAGCGCGACATGGAGCTCGAACGCTATCTGCGCGACGCGAAAGCGGGCTGGGTCATGGGCCCGACGAACGAGGTGCTGCGTCAGTTCGTTGGCAAGGCCGTGCTCCTCGGATTCGATTCCCTCGACTACTGGAACCAGACGTACAACCGGCGCGCGGTCGAGAACGAGGTGAAGAAGCTCGACTCGCAGGGCAAGCGCGAGCTCGCGGAGCAGCTCCTCACGGAGGCCGCGGAGCAAGAAACGAAAGAGCCGGCTCAGAAGCCGTAGGCATGGCGATCGGGGCCGATAGCGGTCTCCACGGCTGGCTCCTCCCCGAGG
>JACCVK010000349.1 GCA_013698195.1 Actinomycetota bacterium
CGTAGACTGCTCACCCACTCGCGCCTGCGCTGCTCAAGCGACTTCTCCCTCGCGCCGATACGAGTCGCGTGAGAGATCGACTCGTCCCCATGCTCGCGCTGGGCGGCGTTCATCGCCTGCGTGCCGCCCGCCGTCCTGCACTTCGTCGGTCGCGACAAGGTCTACTGGGGCGGTTGGGTGCACTTCACGACGGTCGCCGCCGGCGCCATGCTCGCCACGGTGTGCGCAATCGCGCTGACCGTCGTCGGGGCCCGGCGCGCCGACGCTCGCGCCGTGCTCGTGGGCGGGGCCTTCTCGGTCATGGCCGCGCTACTCGTCCTGCACAGCGTCACCACACCCGACATCTTGGTCGGCGACAACGGTGTCGTCGCGTTCGCCGGTGGAGCGACGTTGCCGGTGGGTGCCTCGATCCTGGCGCTGAGCGTCCTCCCGGTGCTCCGCCGGCCGGAGGCGGTCAAGCCGCTTCTTGCCCTGACCGTCGTCGCCATCGCTCTCGTGGCAGCGCTGGGCGTCGCCGCGGTACTCGATCCCCATCTTGTGCCCGACGTCCCCGAGCCGGCGAGCCCACTCGCTTGGGCCGCACTTGCGGTCGGGCTGGGCTTCTTCGGCGTGCTCGCGTTTCGCGCGCTGCGCACCTACCTACTCACGCACCGCGTGTTGGACCTCGTCGTCGTGGTCGGTTTGCTCTGGCTTTCGAGCGCGCTCGTCGGCACCCTCCTGCTCGGCTACTGGGAGCTCGGGTGGTGGCTCGGCCACGGTTTCGAGATCGTGGGGATCGCCCTCGTCGGCATCCCTGTCGCGATCGACCTGGCGCGGACGGCTCCCTCACGCGCTCTCGTCGGCGATCTGCGCGCGGCGGAGCTCGTCGCAGCCGAAGAGGCGTACCTCGGCTCTCAAGTGCGTGCGCTCATGGTGGCGCTCGCCGACAAGGACGAGTACACGGAGGAGCACACACGCCGTGTCGCGCTACGCGCCGTGCAGGTGGGAGAAGAACTCGGCCTGCCGTCGCCTCAGCTCCGGAGCCTCGCCGTGGGCGGCCTCCTGCACGACATCGGAAAGCTGCGGTGTCCGGACGAGATCCTGAAGAAGCCGGCTCCGCTGACCGACGAGGAGTACGCAGTGGTGCGCGAGCATGCCGAGGCTGGGCGCCGGTTGCTGAAGGAGCTCGGCGGCTTCGACGACACCGTTCTTGGGCTCGTGCGCGGCCACCACGAGCGCCTCGACGGCAGCGGTTATCCGCGTGGCCTGACCGGGTCGTCGATCGACCTGGACACACGCATCCTCGCCGTTTGCGACGTGTACGACGCGTTGCGCTCCGCTCGGGTCTATCGCGAAGCGTGGTCGCACGAGCGCGCCATGCGACTGCTCCGAAGCGCGGCGGGCGACGAGTTCGATGCTCGGTGCGTCGAGGCGCTCGAGCGTGTGCTCGGCCGCGAGCAGGCCGCGGGCCTCGCGGTCGCGGTGTAGCTCCAGCTCAAGCGGCTGCAAGCGTTCCCAACTTGTCGCGCAGGTAGCGCAGGTAGGGCTGCGAGTCGATCGGCCCGCCGACCACCCGCTCGATGGTCTCGGCGGGTGTGAACTTGCTTCCGTGCACGTACAGATTCGAGCGCAGCCACTCGTGAAGCTCCG
This sequence comes from Actinomycetota bacterium, assembly GCA_013698195.1. Lineage (GTDB taxonomy): Bacteria > Actinomycetota > Thermoleophilia > Gaiellales > Gaiellaceae > GMQP-bins7. Next base: position 1,630 of record JACCVK010000349.1, read on the forward strand.
CGAACTCGCCGCGCTCGAACTGCTCTTCGAGGTCGGGGTGTGCCTCGCGAGCCTTCTCCCAGATCTGGACGGAGAGCACGCTCCCGATGAGATACGTCGGGAAGTAGCCGAAGAGCCCCGTCGACCAGTGCGAGTCCTGGAGGACGCCGAGCCGGTCGTTGGGAACCTCGAGCCCGACGAGCTCCTCGAACCGGGCATTCCAGGCGTCGGGCAGGTCCTTTACCGCGAGGCGCCCGGCGACGAGCTCTTGCTCGAGCTCGAAGCGGAGGATCACGTGCAGGCCGTAGCTCGTCTCGTCCGCATCAACGCGAATGAACGTGCGGCGGGCGCGGTTCACAGCGCGCTGGAAGTCGGTGAGCGGGACGTTCCCGAGTTGATCGGGGAACGCGTTTCGGACACGCGGGTAGAACCACCGCCAGAACGGAAGCGAGCGGCCGACGACGTTCTCCCAGAGCCGGCTCTGGGACTCATGAAGTGCCGCCGAGCCTCCACCGGCGACGGGCGTCCGGTCGAGTCTCGGGCTCACACCCCACTCGTAGAGGCCATGTCCGCACTCGTGCATCGCGGTGAAGAGGGATGTGAGGTCGTCCTCTGCGTAGCGGGTGGTGAGCCGGACGTCGCCGACACCGAGCGTTACCTCGAACGGATGCACCACCACGTCGAGCCGAAACGCATCCCAGCTCGCGCCGAACGCCTCGATGAGCTCGCGCGAGAGGACTTCCTGCTGGTCGAGCGCGAACGGCCCCTGCATGAATTCGTCCTGCTCGTCGCTTGCGTGCGCGACGACGAGGGCGGAGATCTCGGGCGCGAGCGTCGCGAAAATGGCTCGTACGTCCTCCGTACGCATCCCTTCCTCGAAGTCGTCGAGGACGACGTCGTAAGGATCGTCGTAGGGGGCAAAGCACTCGATCCAGCGGCGGCGCAGCTCCAAGATGCGCTCGAGCCACGGCTGGAACGCCGCGAAGTCGCTCGTCTCGCGCGCGCCCACCCACGCCTGATGTGACTCCGCCTGCACCTGGGCAAGCTCGCCGGCGAGCTCTGCGGGCACGCGGCGCAGCTTCTCGAAGTCGCGGCGTGCCGCCCGGAGGATGCAGGCGTCGTCGGAGTCTGGGTCGAGCGAGGCCCGCTGAGGCTCGAGCTCGTCGAGTAGCTCGCCGATGCGGTCGTCCGTCTGGCGGACGTGCGCGATCTTCTCGAGCGTCGCGAGCTGCGTCGCGCGGGATTTCTGCCCGCCGGGAGGCATCCACACCTCCATGTCCCACGCGAGAACGCTCTGCGCGCGCTGCACGTCGGCGATCTCGGCGAGCCGCTGCTTGAGCTCCGTCAGCGGCTCCATCGGCCCGCAACTCTAGAGGCTAGCTCCGCCGAAAGGTTCTCTCGCCCACTCGCTCGAAGCTTCTTCCGACCCAGGCCCACGTGTGCGCCCGGAGCTCGGCCTCGTTCCACTCGTAGACGCTGAACCCGACAGCCTCGCCCCGACGGCGCGGTCGAGGACGACCGAAGCCCGGCACCGTTGCGAGGACGACCGAGCCCGGGCTTGCCTCGTCCAGTACCTCGAACTCGCGACGCTCGACGATTGCGGCCTGATGGACGTGGCCGCTCAGCACGAGCTCGACTCCAGCTTCGACGAGCGAGCGAAGGACCAGACCGCGATTCTGGACCGGATCCTTGCCCGGCGCACGCCAGGGCGGCGAGGCGAGGTGGTGGTGGAGTGCGACGACACGAAGCGCGCCTTCGGGCGCACTCTCGAACGTGGCGCGCACCCGAGCGAGCGCCGCGAGGTCGACCGCACCCCCTTGCTGCCGCCAGGGGCGCACGGAGCTCAACCCATGGACGACGAGCGAATCCGAGGTATGCACGGGTTCGAGCTGTCCGAATACGCGCCTCCATTTCGCGAACGGGGTGGTGAACCGCGATGGCAGGTACGGAATGTCGTGGTTGCCTGGCACGACGAAGAACGGGAGAGAAAGCTCTTCCAGTAGCGACTTGGCGTGCGCGAGCTCCGCGCTGCGGCCTCGATGGGTGAGATCGCCCGTCACCACCAGCACCTGCGGCGCGAGTTGCGCGATCAGCTCGCCGAGCGCGGTCATCGGCTCCGGTGTCGCCACGCGGCCGACGTGGAGGTCGGAGATGTGCAGAATCCGACCGGTCACGGCCGATGCAGGCTATACACTCGATGCGTGGCGAACGAGGCGCCGGAACTCTTCGACGACGTGTATCTCGGCCTTCGTGCGGGTGGTGCGGTGCGAAAGCAGCGACGCGGTGAGCCGCTCTCACGCGAGGACGAGGAAGCGATCGGGCGCTGGCGGCGCCTGTCGCTCTGGCGAAAGTTCATCGCCGTAGGCGCGTTCGCGCTCGGGACGTTCGGGCTCGGTTTCACCGTCGGCGGACTCATCTTCGGCCGCTGGCGCAAGGCCTGAATTCTGCGCCTCCGGCGCAAGGCTTGACTCTGCGCCTCCGGCGCAAGGCGTCATAACCGCACGCCGAGCCCGATCCCGCAGGCCGGCGTTCGTCTTCGGCCGTCCCGGGGTATGAGTAGGCGCATGTCGCCCATCGACGCCTCGGCTGTCGCCGAACGTGCGCGATCCGTCTCCGGGCGAGCTTCCAACAGCCGCTGGATCGACCGGGTGGCGCGCTACGGCCTCATTGCGAAGGGCGTGTCGTACGGCCTCGTCGGCATCCTCGCCGCCGCGCTCGCGTTCGGCGGAGCAGGCAAGGCGACGAGCAGGGAGGGCGCCCTCCAGGTCATCGCAGACGAGACGTGGGGCAAGGCACTCATCGTCGCGCTCGCCGCCGGGTTTGCCGCGTACGGGCTCTGGCGCCTTGTACAAGCGCTCTTCGACCGCGAGGACGAGGGTGAAGGCGCGAAGGGAATCGCCAAGCGCATCGGCTACCTCGCGCGAGCCCTCATCTACGGATTCCTGACCTTCGCCGCGCTGCGGCTGCTCGCGAGTTCGAAGGAGGGCGACTCCCAGACGGAGGATGCACGGAAGGCAACCGCCGAGGTGTTCGACTGGCCCGGCGGGCGGATCCTCGTAGCGGCGGTCGGCCTAGCGCTTGTCGGAGTCGGCGTCTTCAACGCCTACCGGGCCTTCACGCAGAAGTTCGAGGACAAGTGGAACACGGGCAAGATGAGCGCTGCGCAGCAGCGCTGGGCGGGACGTATCGGGTCGATCGGCTTGCTCGCACGATTCGTCGTCTTCACGCTCATCGGCGCGTTTCTGCTCAAGGCCGCGTACGAGTTCGACGCCGAGGAGGCGATCGGGCTCGACGGTGCCCTGCGCAAGGTCGCGCAGGCGAGCTACGGGCCGGTCTTGCTGGGAATCGTCGCAGCCGGCCTGGTCTGCTACGCATTGCACTGCTTCGTGGAAGCTCGCTATCGCCGCGTCTGACAAGCGGTGCGTCCTGTTCGTGAATCCCGGCTCGGGCAAGGGCGGGCCGTCCGTCGACGAACTCACGGCGGCGGCCGAGGCGCTCGAGGTGGAGGTGCACGTGCTGGCGGAGAACCAGGACCTGGGTGAGCTTGCTCGGGGAACGGAAGCAGACGTCCTCGGGATGGCGGGAGGAGACGGCTCGCTTGGCACCGTTGCGGCAGCCGCCATCGAGCGCGACGTTCCCTTCGTGTGCGTGCCGTGGGGCACGCGAAACCATTTCGCAAGCGACATCGGTCTCGACTCGAGCGAACCTCTCGCCGCTCTTACCGCCTTCCGCGAGGGTCACGAGCGGCGTGTGGACGTCGGGCGTGTCGGCGAGCGTGTGTTCCTGAACAACGTGTCGCTCGGCATCTACGCGCGGCTCGTCCACCGGCGCGAGCGGCGAAGGCGACGCCGCGAGATCTTCGCCCGCCTGCGCGCGATCGTGATCTCGCTCCGCGAGAGGCGCTTCACGGAACGGTTCGTCGTGGACGGCGTGCCGGTGCGCGCCAGCGCTGTGCTCGTGGCCAACAACGAGTACCGAGTGGACCTCCTCTCGCTGGGCAAGCGGGATCGGATCGACGAGGGGGTGCTCGCCACCTATTGCTCGCGAGGTCTCCGCCGTCTGCGCTGGACGGAGCGCACCGGCAAGGAGGTGCGGATCGAGACGCGGAGCGATCGTGTACGGGCCGCGATCGACGGCGAGCCGACGCTGCTCGACACCCCGGTGGAGCTACGTGTCGAATCGGGCGCTTTGCGTCTCCTGGTCCCGCCTCACGGGTCCGAGGAGTTGGCGTCCGGTACGCGCGAGAACGAGAGCTAAGCCCGATACCAGCGCCACACCGGCCGCGACACCGGCGAGCACATCCGACACGTAGTGCACTCCGAGGATGACGCGGCTCGCGGCGACGATTAGCACGATCGAGGCTGCTGCGAGGAACGCGAGAGCGCGCTCTCGGCGGGTCGTCATGACCGACGCGATTGCAAGCGCAAGCGCTCCGTAGGCGGCCGCGGCCCCGAAGGCGTGTCCGCTCGGGAAGGCGTACGTCGTGAGCTGGACGAATGGATCCTCGAACTCAGGTCGAGCCCTCCGGAATCCCGCCTTCAACACCTCGTCGACGAGCAAGCTGCCGACCAACGCGAGCAAAACGAGCACGGCGGCCGTCCGCCGGCGCCGGCGGATGAAGAACACGACGCCGACGAGCATGAGTGGGCCGAGCAGGAAGACGCTGCCCGCATACGTCAGGACTCGCATCCCGTCGATAAGCGCGTCCGGTGCGCTCGAGTGCACCCACCTCACGAACTGAACGTCGCGCTGGGCCGCGCTCTCCCACGTGACCACGGCGACCGCGACGGCCACGAAGCTGGCGAGCGACGTCGCGAAGACGACGGCGGCGAGGCGCTGGCTGCGCGGGGTCACGAACGCAACTATTCCCGCGGACGGCCGCGGGCGGTGCAGGACCCGAACCGCTTACCGAACGTCTGTTCGACTGGGTAGAATGGCCGCCGCATGACTGCGGATCAGCTCACCGTTCACGGCGCGCGCGAACATAACTTGAAGAACGTCACGGTCGCGCTTCCCCGGCACGCGCTCGTGACGATCACCGGGCTTTCCGGCTCGGGCAAGTCGTCGCTCGCGTTCGACACGATCTACGCCGAAGGCCAGAGGCGCTACGTCGAGTCGCTGTCCGCATACGCGCGCCAGTTCCTCCAGATGATGGAGAAGCCCGACGTGGATTCGATCGACGGGCTCTCGCCGGCGATTTCGATCGACCAGAAGACGACCTCGCGTAACCCGCGCTCGACGGTCGGGACGGTGACGGAGATCTACGACTACTTGAGGCTGCTGTACGCGCGGATCGGGCGTCCGCACTGTCCGATCTGCGGCCGGCCGATCGCGGGGCAGTCGCTCGATCAGATCGTCGAGCAGGTGCTCCGTCTTCCGGAAGGCACCAAGTTCACGGTGAACGCGCCTGTCGTGCGCGACCGCAAGGGCGAGTACAAGGACGTGCTCGAGGAGTTGCGCCGCGACGGCTTCACGCGGGTGAAGGTGGACGGCGAGCAACGCCTGCTCGAGGAGACGATCGAGCTGGACAAGAAGTACAAGCACACGATCGAGATCGTCGTCGACCGCCTGGTCATGAAGGCCGACCTGAGGCAGCGACTCACTCAGTCCATCGAGACTGCGACCTCGCTTGCCGCAGGCCTGGTCACTATCGATGAGGTCGAGGGTGAGTCGCACACCTTCTCCGAGAATCTCGCCTGCCCGGATCATGGTGTCTCCCTGCCCGAGCTCGAACCTCGCGTCTTCTCGTTCAACTCGCCGCACGGGGCCTGCTCGCGCTGTACCGGGCTCGGCTCGCAGCTCGAGATCGATCCCGACCTACTCGTCCCCGACACGTCGCTGACGATCAACGAAGGCGCGCTCGTGCCGTGGACGATCGGGAGCCAGAGCTTCTACGACAGCGTCATCCAGGCGATCGGCGAGCGATACGAGATCGACCTCGACACCTCCTGGCGCGAGCTCTCGCGCGAGGATCAGGACAAGTTCCTGTACGGAACCGAAGGGGACCGCATCTTCGTCACCTATCGAAACCGTATGGGTCGGAAGCGTCAGTACACGATGGCGTTCGAGGGCCTCGTCACGAACCTCCAGCGCCGGTACCGGGAGACGGACTCGGCGCAGCAGCGCGACCGGATCGAGGAGTACATGAGCTTCCGACCCTGTCCGCAGTGCGGTGGCGCCAGGCTGAAGCCCGAGGTGCTCGCCGTGACCGTCGGCGGAAAGTCGATCCACGAGTTCGCGCAGATGTCGGTGACGGCGTCCCTCTGGTTCGTGGACGAGCTCGAGCTGACGAAGACCGAGGAGCTCATCGGTCTCCGGATCCTCAAGGAGGTGCGCGAGCGGCTGACGTTTCTCGACAATGTCGGCGTCGGCTACCTCCAGCTCGACCGGGCCGCAAAGACGCTCTCGGGCGGTGAGGCACAGCGACTCCGGCTCGCGACGCAGATCGGATCGCAGCTCGTCGGGGTGCTCTACATCCTCGACGAGCCCTCGATCGGGCTCCACCAGCGCGACAACGGCCGCCTGATCGGGACGCTGGAGCGGCT
>JACCVK010000369.1 GCA_013698195.1 Actinomycetota bacterium
TTCCGTGGTAGGCGACGTGGCGCGCGATCGCCTTGTAGCGGGGCGACGCCGTCCGCGCCGCGACCTGCTCGTCGCGTCGCGTCACCGCTGCCTCGGAGGGCCGCTCACGCGGCTCGTGCCCATCTCGCGCCGCGTAGTACTGGCGCGCGAGCTTCCAGGCCGATTCGACCGCCTCGGAACCGCCGTTGCAGAAGAAGACGCGGTTCAGGTCGCCCGGCGCGAGCTCCGAGATCTCTCCCGCAAGCTCGATCGCCCGTGGATGTGCGTACGACCAGTTCGTATAGAACGGCAGCTCGCGCATCTGCTCGTGCGCGGCCTGGCCGATCTCGTCCCCGAACGAGTAGCCGATGTTCACGGAGAAGAGCCCCGCCAGCGCGTCGAGATAGCGCCTGCCGTTCGCGTCCTCGAGGTAGCAGCCGTCGCCGCGCACGATGATCGGCACATCCTCGGTTCCGTACCCGCCCATGCGGGTGAAGTGCATCCAGAGGTGATCCTTTGCGACCTGCTGGAGGTCGATCTGCGTGACGGCGGGCAGGCTCATGCGGCTCCTCGTTGTCTCCTCGAGCTACGGTACTGCCAGAGGACGTTACCGAGCGCGACGGCGATTGCGACGAGGAAGATCGCGCTTGCCACGACGTTCACCTGCGGCGGCGTGGCGACTCGGGCAATCCCCCACACGTAGACGGGGAACGTCTGCTCCCCTCCCGCAACGAAGTACGTGATCACGAAGTCGTCGATGGAGAGCGCGAAGCCGAGGAGCGAGGCGGCAAGCATTGCGGGCGCGATCAGGGGGAACGTGACCTTACGGAACGTCGTGAGCTCATCCGCGCCGAGGTCTGCCGCAGCCTCCTCCAAGTGCCGGTCGAATCCGATCAGCCGCGCCTTCACCGTCACCACGATGTAGCTGACGATGAACATCACATGCGCGATGAAGATCGTCCAGAACCCGATCACGAAGATGCCGGTCTGCTGGATGAAGAGCGCGAGCAACGACGCGCCCAGGACGATCTCGGGCGTCGACATGGGGAGGAACACGAGCACGTTCGAGGAGGCCCGGCCGCGGAAGTGGTGCCGGACGATCGCGAGCGCGATCATCGTGCCGAGGATGGTCGCGACGACCGTCGACAGCACCCCGATCTCGAGCGACGTGATCATCGACTCCCGCAGCCCGATCGGCGCATCCCAGTTCGCCCAGTTGTCGAAGGTGAACCCCTGCCAGACGTAGTTGAACCGGCCCTCGGGCTCGTTGAACGAGAAAAGGATGACGACCGCGATCGGCAGCATCAAATACCCGATGACCAACATCGCGTACGTCGTGAGCAGGTGATGCTTGACCCGCACGAAGGCACGTCTCCGGCTGCGCGAGGTGCCTCGGGGTGCGGCCGTCGACGGCACGCTCATGGCGCTTCACCAGGCATGTGAGCCCACCCTCATGCGCCTAGCCGGTCAGCTTCTCCGAGCCGACCACGCGGGCATACGCGAGGACGGCGACGAGGATCGCCGCCATCAGGATGAACGAGAGCGAGGCGGCGGTCGGGTAGTCGAGCGACTCGAGGAACTTGGCCTGAATGACGTTCCCGATCATCTGCTGCTTCGGCGTACCGAGGAGCTCCGCATTGATGAAGTCACCCGCAGCCGGGATGAAGGTCAGCAGCGTGCCCGCCACGATCCCCGGCGCCGAGAGCGGCAGCGTCACCCGCAGGAACGCCTGCACCGGCGACGCGTAGAGATCCTTTGCTGCCTCGAGCAGTCGCGGCTCGATCTGCTCGAGCGAGACGTAGATCGGCAGCGCCATGAAGGGCAGGAAGTTGTAGGTGATCCCCGCGATGACGGCGAACGTCGTCGCGAGCAACCGCTCGTCCTCCCCGAGCACGTGTGTCCACTGGAGGAGTCCGACGACGGGGCCCTCGTCGGCGAGGATGTTGAGCCACGCGAGCGTCCTGATCAGATACGTCACGAAGAACGGCGCGACGATGGCGAGCAGGAACAGATTACGCCAGCGCCCGGCGCGGAACGCGATCCAGTACACGAGCGGGTAGGCGAGGACGAGGCATGCGACTGTCGCGATTCCCGCGTAGACGAACGACCGTACGAGCTGCGGGTGGTAGTCCGAGACCGCTTCCGTGTAGTTCGAGAACTCCCAGGTGAACTCGTAGGTCGGGAAGATGCCCGACTTGAGTGACTGGTAGCCGAGGTAGGCGAGCGGGACGATGAAGAAGATCGCGAGCCACGCGAGCCCCGGGCTCAGCAGGAGATAGGGAACGAGCCCCTTGCGGCGATGGAAGAAGCTACCCATCTCGCAGCGCCACTAGCGGCGCCTACTGCCCGAGCACCTGTTGCCAGCGCGTGATGTGCTCCTGATTGTTGAGGGCAGCGGAGTCGTACTGGTGCAGCTGCGTCAGCAGCTCGTCGTCGGGGAAGATCAGCGTGTTGTTCGCGGTCTTCGCATCCGACTTTGCGAGCTCCTCCCGGGCGCCCTTGACCGGGGTCACGTAGTTGATCGCCGCGGCGAGCTTCGCCGCCACCGCCGGCTCGTAGACGTAGTTCATATACGTGGACGCGGTCGGAACGCTTCCGCCCGTCGGGATGAACATGTTGTCCGTCCAGATCATTCCGCCGTCCTTCGGAACGGCCCACTTGAGGTTCGGGTTGTCGAGGAGCAGCTGGATCACGTCACCCGACCACGCGACCGACGCTGCCAGATCTCCACCGGTCAGAGCCTGTGCGTAGTCGTTCCCGGTGAACCGTCGGATCTGTCCCGATCCGACCGCCGCTTGGATCCGGTCGGCCGCTCGGTTGAAGACGTCGTCGTCGACCGTGGCGGGGTCGTCGCCGTTCGCGAGGATCGTCAGCCCGACCGAGTCCGCCAGCTCCATGAGCATGGTGACCTTGCCCTTGAGCTTCGGGTCTTCGAGGAGCTGCTCGATCGACTCGACAGGCCCGGTGACGTCCTCGTTCCAGGCGATACCCGTCATCCCAGACTGCCATGGCAGCGAGTACTCGCGGTTCGGATCGAACGGCGGGCTCGCCTGCGCGTCGATCAGGTTCGAGATGTTCGGGATGAGCTCCTTGTCGAGCTTCTGCACCCAGCCCTGATCGACGAGCAATCCCGGGAAGCGCGAGTTGTCGGTGAAGACGAAGATGTCGCGGTCGATGCCCTGGCCCTGTGACAGCGGGCCCTGCACCTTCGCGAAGTACTCGGCGTTGTCGTTGATCTCCTCGAAGTAGTTGACCTTGATGTCCGTCTTCGCAGTGAAGGCATCGAGGGTCGGGCGCCTCTTCGTCTGGTCGTCGACGTCGATGTACAGCGGCCAGTTCGCAAAGTTCAGGACCTTCGCGACCTCGCCGGAGGAATCTCCGCCGCCACCGTCGTCACCGCCGCCGCATGCTGCGAGCAGGCCGGGAAGCGAGAGCACCGTCAAGCCGGCCGCGCCGCGCCGGACGAGTTGATTTCGAGTCAGTCGGGGGTTCATCCCGCCTCCTTCAGTCCGCAGAGTCGTCCCGGTCGACGACGAAGGTCGACTCCGGGCTCCAGGTAAGTGTCACCGACGATCTCGGGGGTGGGATGGTTCTTCCCGAGTCGATGTTCTGCGCAAACACGTGGACAACGCCCAGCTGCGTCTCGACCACGACTTCTGTCGCGACGCCGATGTACGCGGTCTCGGAGACCGTCCCCGCGAGAACGTTCGACCCTCGCGCGGCTCCGATCGCCGGGTCGCCGGCTGGGCCAATCGCGATCTTCTCTGGTCGCACGCCGACCGCAACCGCGCCGGATCGCCCGCTGACATGGGCACTCACGATGGTGCCGTCGTCCAGTCGCACCGCATTCGGACCCTCGATGACACCGGGCAGCAGATTCGAGACGCCGAGGAACCCGGCGACGAACGCCGTCCCGGGTTGCTCGTACAGATCCTGAGGTGGCCCGAGCTGCTCGATCCGGCCGCGGTTCATCACGGCGATCGTATCGGCCATCGTCATCGCCTCCTCCTGGTCGTGCGTGACGTGGACGAACGTGATCCCGACCTCGTGCTGGATCCGCTTGAGCTCGAGCTGCATCTGCTTGCGGAGCTTGAGGTCGAGCGCGCCGAGCGGCTCATCGAGGAGCAGAACCCGAGGATGATTCACGAGCGCCCGCGCGAGCGCGACCCGCTGCTGCTGCCCGCCCGAGAGCTGGCGCGGCTTGCGGCTGCCGAACTGCCCGAGCCCGACGAGCTCGAGGATCTCGCGCACACGCCCCTTGAGCTCCGATCTGGCGACCTTCCGCCGTTCGAGCCCGAACGAGACGTTCTCGGCGATCGTCATGTGCGGAAACAGCGCGTAGCTCTGGAAGACGGTGTTCACGTCGCGCTTGTAGGGCGGAAGCCCGACGACGTCCTCGTCTCCGAGCATAATGCGCCCCTCGGTCGGCTCCTCGAAGCCGCCGATCATGCGGAGCGTCGTCGTCTTCCCGCAACCGGACGGGCCGAGCAGCGCGAAGAAGGCGCCGTGCGGAACCTCGAGTGAGATTCCGTCGACCGCCACCGTGTCGTCGAAGCGCTTGACGACGCTCTCGAGCGTCACGTCCGCTGTCGCCGTCGAGGTCTCTACCATCAATCGTCGGGCATCGGGACGACGAGCACGGGGACGCTCGAGCGATGCACCAGCTTGTGCGGCACGGAGCCGAGGATGATGCCGGTGAGCGGCCGCTCGCTCGCGGAGCCGACGACGATCATCCGGGCGTCGCGCTCGGATGCGAGGGAGAGCAGGGCTTCCGCCGGTCGCTGCGGGACGAGCACGGGCTCGGCCGCGACGCCCGCCTCGGTGGCACGAGCCACCGCGGCGTCAACCAGCGGCCGCCCTATCTCCTCCAAGGCGTTCCGCGCCTCGCGCCGCTCGTCACCCACGTTTCGGTGGGGAGGCTCGATCTCGTACGCGATGAGAAGCGTGTCCCCGAGCCCCGTGGCGAGCTCGATCGCCCGCTCGACCGCGCAGTCCGAGCAACCCGATCCGTCGACGCCGACCACGATGGTGCGGCTCACAGCTCACCTCCTGCGGCGGCCGGTGGGGCTTCGCCCCTCGCGACGGCTGGGTCGACCGCCTCGAACGCGTGGCGCCCGAAGAACCGCTCGTGGCCGCCGAGGCGCCAGAACACGAGCAGCACCAGACCGAAGAGCAGGAATCCCATCCCGATTACGAAGGGGACGCCCATGCCCAGAATCGTCTGCCCCGTGTACGAGTTCTCGACGTCGTAGAAGTCGAACGCGGACTTCACGAACAGGTACCCAAGAATCGCTGCACCCACGAGCGGCCCTACGCCGATGAACAGGAAGTTCTTCACACCGCCCAGCCTCCGAGCCAGCCGAGCCACGGCCCGAGCGCCCGCGTGACCCAGGAGAACGTCGTCCCGGCGTCCTGGTCTACGCGGTTCATGTAGAAGAACGCCCCCGCGATCAGGAACATCGGGACGAAGGAGGCGAGCAGCGCTCCCGGCGCCTGGAACCCGACGACGACCGTGATCGTCCCGATGACGGCGGCGAGCGAGTACGCGGGAGCCGTCGAGGCGAGCCCGACCGACAGCGCCTGGCGGAACCCGATCGCGTCGTGCCGGAGCTCGCTCCGCTCGATGAGGACGTCCTCGTGCGACCTCTGCGAGCCAGCCGTGCTCATCTCGGGCAACCCTGCGTCACTCCGCCAGCTTCACCACGACGTGCTTGATCCGGGTGTACTCCTCCATCGAGTAGAGCGACATGTCCTTCCCGTAGCCCGACTCCTTGAAGCCGCCGT
>JACCVK010000320.1 GCA_013698195.1 Actinomycetota bacterium
GTGCGGGACGAGGATGCGCTCCTCGCAGGAGCTCCCCAAGGTCCGCTAACCCTGCCCACCGAGATCACAGATCCGCCGGAATCGCTCGTCGTGCCTCCCCCGCCCCCGGTCGTCGCAGAGGACCTCGAGGTGGACGACACCGGCGCCTATTCGGCGGTGGTCACCTTCACGACCGACCAGGACGTGGCCGGGATCGTAGGCCTTGGCTGGGACGTGCCGGTCAGCTTCGCGTCGGACGGGGTCGGACGCGAGCACCGGGTCGAGCTGGTCGGTCTCGTCCCGGACACCGAATACACGGTCAAGGTCATCTCACACACCGGGGACGAGAAGCCAGAGCTCTCGTTCTACACGGAGCCGAGACCTCGGAGCCCGGACGCGAGCATCGCCGACGGCAGGGTCGAGCTCGACGGACAGCCGTTCTTCCCGGTTACCGCCTACGGCGCGTGCCCGTCTCAACTCGACAACCTGCTGGACGCCGGCGTCAACGTGTTCGGGTGGGATCTGAGCTGCGGCGCCGACGAGGAGAGCCTGCTCGGCAGCATCTTCGCGCTCGACGATCGCGCCTACTGGACGGTCCCTTGGGCCTACCGCGAGCTTGCCGACGACGGCCTGATCGGCTATACGCAGCCCGACGAGCCGGACGGGCTCGGGTTGAGCCCTTCTCTCCTCCCGAACATCGACGAACCAGGAAGGATCACGTTCCTCACGCTCACGCAGCACTTCGCTCCAGGCACGGGCGATTTGCCGTGGCAGTACCCCGGGTACTACGAGGGCTTCGTTCCGAAGGCGGACGTCTTCGGAGTCGACTTCTACCCGCTTCAGGGTTTGTGCAGCCCGGAGAAACTCGCCCTGAACCACGACGTCCAAGTCGAGCTACTCCGGCTGACCGGCGGAAAGCCGACGCTGCAGTGGATCGAGACCGCCGAGATGAACTGCCCTGGCCGCGCCGATGCCGCCATCACGGACGCGACGCTGCGTGCCGAGATGCTCCTCGCAATCGCCGGCGGCGCGAATGGCCTCGGAGTCTTCCCGTCGCGTCTCGACATCTATGCAGCGCTCGCGGTGAGGACAACCCTGGACACCATCGAGCAGGCATGGCCGATGCTCATGACTCCTCGCTTACCGCTGGAGATCGGAGGCGACGGCGCCTCCGTCGTCCGTGGGAGCGCGCGCGTGAGCGGCGGCGCGACGATGGTCGTCGTAGCGAACTCGAGCCCCACCCAGAGCGCGGCCGTGGAGCTCAAGCTCAACGACGTGGGGCCCGAGCAGCGTTTCGTCTCCATCGACGACGCGCTGGAGGTCGAACCGGACGAGGGCATCCTGCGCCTGGAGTTGAAACCGCTGGAGGCGCACATCCTCGTCGCAGCTCCAAGCGGATTCGATGAGCCGGTCGATCCCGCCGACGACGACGCGTAGTACGCCTACGAAATCAGAGAAGGGATCGCGCGACGGCGCGCGAATGCGTACGGCGTCTGTCTGCGCGAACGCTTCTGCCAGCACCGGCGACCATGACCGAAACCCCTTCTTCAAACGGCGACGGCCCAAGCGACGAGGAGCTTGTTGCGATCCTCGTCGAGCGGGGCGTCCCTGAACCGGTCGCGCTCGAGCGCGTCGCCAAGATTCGGCGCGAGACGTCGACAATCCTCAGCGGCAAGGGCGAGCCGATCCCCATCGACGAAGCCGAGATCGACGCCTGGCTGAGCGCCGGCTCGTTCGGCTAGCCTGATCTCAGCGTCGAGATCCTCGTCAGGGACGGCGTTGCGAGCGCGCTCGTGGGGATCAGGTGATCATCCGCGCCGCGAGCTCTACCGACAATGGAGCGGGCCGGCACCGCCCGAGTCGAGTCCCTAAGGATCCTCAAGCTGGGGCTTGACCACACATGACGACGACGCCTATGCGTACAGGTGAACCGGATGCGCGTCCTAGTCCCCATAGGCATCGTCGTGTCGCTTGCCCTCGTCGTTGCGTCGTCGGTAGTACATCAGTGCGTTTGTCGCTGAGCGGGGGTGCGTGCCAGAGGATCCCTGTGTTGCGACGTCCAGCCCCCCGCTCCTCCTCATCCTTGCTGTACTGGGTCTTGGGAGCGCGATTCTATCCCTGCCCCTGATCGTTCGAGGGTTCGGTCGCCACGCGGCACTTGCGGTTGGTGTCACGGTTTTGACGTATCTCGTTTGGGGTTGGATCCTCTATCGCTCAATGAACGACGGCTCCTTTTGAGCATGCTTAGCTCAGCCGGGTGACAGCCGCGCGGACCTAGACCAGGAACCGCGCTGGCTCTTGACCCTGAAGTGGCTCAGAGGGCCTTTAGTCGGGGCGCCGAGATTTGAACTCGGGACCTCTGGTCCGCTCGGAGGGGTGGCGGGTGGTGGTCCGACCGGGCGCGAAGTGGCTCTGCGCCTACGTTTCCGAGGGTCGCTCGGCTTGGCTACGCGGCGACCTTCGGAGGCGTTTGGGGACTTTGTGGGGACTCTGCGAGCCTTTTTTTAGTAGGTGCAGGCGCCGGTGCCGATAGGCGGCACATGACAGAAATGGCAGTCACCGCCGAGGACGTCTTCGACGCGTCGAGCTACGCGCTTCCGATTCCGGAGACGGACGGCTACAAGGCCAAGACGATCACCCTTCGTTTCGTCGGCGTCGTCAACCTCGATCGGACCAACACCGACGACCTCGAGTTCGTAGAGGCGCTTCGTCTGGGAGCTCCGGTGAGGGTGATCGTGAACGGCTCCGTCTCGGGAAAAGGCTTCACGCATCGGAACGGTGCGGACGGCGAAGAGGTCGGCTACTACGCGTCCCTGCGCGTGGGCGAGGTCGAGATCGGCGAGGCGGCGTGATGTTCGAGAAGTGGCGAAAGCGGCGCGGCGAGGAGCGCACACTCGACATTTGGCCCACCTGGTCGCTTCCGGGGGCGATGGCACCCGAGTCGGCACTCGCGGTCGCAGACGTGTGGGCAAGCGTGAAGTTGCTGTCGGACAGCGCCGCTGCACTGCCCCTGATCGCCTACCGCCGAACCGACGACGGCCGAAAGCGGCAGAGCTCCGGACGCCTGGCAGCGCTGCTCGGCCAGCCCGCGCCGGCGACGTCGCAGGCGAACCTCGTCTCCACGGCGGTCGCGCACCTCGCCCTCTGGGGAAATGCCTTCGTGGGTAAGTTCCGCGATGAGAACGGCCAGCTCGAGCAGCTCGCCCTTCTCCACCCCGATCGCGTCCGGGTCGAACTCGTCTCGGGCGTGCCCCGGTACACGGTGTACGGGCCGAAGGGCGAGCGCTCGCAGCACGGCCCCGACGACATCGTCCACGTGAAGGCGCTCTCGACCGATGGCCTCGTAGGGCTCTCCCCGATCCGCCAGTGCCGGGTCGCGCTCTCCCTCGCGTCGAACCTCGGAGAGCACGCACAAGCGTTCTTCGAGAACGGCGCGCGCCCGACCGGAATCCTCAAGCTGGGCGGTGCGGCGACGGACGCCCAGGTGACCTCGCTCCGCGAGCAGCTCACCAGCCGTCACGTCGGTACGAAGAACGCACACCGCATCGCGATCCTCACGGGCGAGACCGAGTGGACGCCGATGTCGGGACCGCTCGACGACCTCCAGTTCGTCGAGCAGCGAAAGCTCTCGACCGCCGAGATTGCGCGCGTCTTCCGGGTGCCGCCGTGGATGATCGGCGCGAGCTCCGGGGATTCGATGACTTATTCGAATACCGAGCAGCAGGCGCTCGCGTTCGTGTCCTACAGCCTCAGGCCGTGGCTCGTCGTAATCGAGCAGGCGCTCTCCACCGACTCCGACCTCTGCCCCGGTTCGCTCTACGTCGAGTTCCTCCTCGACGCGCTCTTGCGCGCGGACTCGAAGACGCGAGCTGAGGTGTACGCGATGGCGCTCGACCCCGTGACCGGGTGGATGAACCGCTCGGAGGTACGGCGCCTGGAGAACCTGGAGCCCGAGGTGCCCGACCGAATCCCGCTCGAGGAGATGATCGCGTGAGCGCAACCCACACCGCGCCCGAGCAGCGGACCGTCGCGGTCGACGTCGGATCCCTCGACACGCGCGGTCGCACCGTTGTCGGCTACGCCAGCGTCTACAACGTCCTCTCGGAAGACCTCGGCGGGTACCGGGAGAAGATCGCTCCGGGTGCCTTCGCCGACGTCCTCGACTCGGACGTCCGGGCGCTGCTGAACCACGACCCAAACGAGGTGCTCGGGCGCACGAAGGCCGGCACGCTCCGCCTCTTCGACGAGCAGCGCGGCCTGCGCTTCGAGCTCGACCTGCCCGCCTCCCCACTCGGCGAGAACGTGCGCGAGGCGGTTCGCCGCGGCGACCTGGACGGTGCCTCGTTTCGCTTCGTCGTCGGGCAGGAGGAGTGGGACGCGGACGTCCGCACCGTGACGAAGGTGCGCGAGCTGCACGACGTCACTGTCGCGACCTATGGCGCCTACCCCGCCGCGAGCGTCGAGCTTCGAACACGAATCCCCAAGGAGGAACAAACGATGGAACCGGAAGTGAAAGCGAACGAGGAGGTGGAGGAGCGGACCGAGCAGCCCGTCGACCCCCGGCCGCGCTCTACCTCGACAGGCGGC
>JACCVK010000008.1 GCA_013698195.1 Actinomycetota bacterium
CTAGCGAGCTGAGCCGCCGGCGCAGCGAGCTCGGACGCCTCTAGGCCTCCGCGAGCTTGCGAAGGCGCCCGATCCGGCTCGCGTCGCCGGCGAACGACGGGTCCGCCTCGGGGAGGAGCGAGAGCGCGATCCTCGCGTTGTCCCTGGCCTCGTCGTCGCGGCCGAGCGTCGCCGAGCTCTCGGCGAGCGCCTCGTGGAACCAGCCGTCGGGCTGCCCTTCCGCCACCGTCCACTCGATCGCGAGCCGGAGCTGGCTCGCCGCCTCGTCGTGCCGGTTGAGCGCTTGCTTTGCTTTCGCGGCCGCGTAGCGGGCGATCGCGACCGCCTGTCCATCCTCGGGCGTCTCCTCGCGATGCGCGAGTGCGCGCTCGAAGGCGGAGAGGGCTTGCTCATACTCGTTCGTCTCGTATAGATCCCAGCCGAGGTTGTTGAGAAGCGGCCCGAGCCAGTAGCGGGCCTCTTCGGTGCCCGACTCGGCCACCTCGATGCCGCGCTCCGTCCAGCGATGTCGATCCTCGTGTTCCGCTGCCAGCGCGGCCATGTGCGCCGCGTCCGCTGCGATGAAGTGCTCGTCCTGCGCGATCGCTTGCTCGTACGCCTTTACGAAGAAGGGCAGCGCCGCAGCGGAATTCCCGCTCGAGCGGCGGAGCCGGCCGCGCTCCAGCTCGACCCGCATACGTGCACGCGGGCTGGCCGCCGCCAGCGCTTCGGCCTCGCGCAGCAGCCGCTCGCCCGTGTCGAAGTCACCGCGAAGCCCGGCCACGCGTGCGAGTTGCGTGAGGATCTCGGCACGCACGCCTTCGTCCGGCTCGCTTTCCAGCCGTACCTCGAAAAGCCGCTCGGTTGCGTCCAGGTCGTCGAAGTCCCAGAGCGGGCGGAGATCGTCGCTCACGCCGAACCGTTCCGTGGCGGAACGAACGCGTAGTCGACGGAGTCACAGATCGGCTCGTAGCCGATCTCGCCGTAGATCCGGTTTGCGGTGGCGTTCTCGACGTCGGTGTAGAGAAAGCAGAAGCGGCGGCCGGCAGCCAGGAGCCTCGCGGAGACGGATGCGGTGAGCGCGCTCGCGTACCCGCGCCGCCTGAGTCCCGGGGGCGTGTACACGGGGCCGATCCGGACGCCGTTCGGCGTCTGGCCTCCCCAGCCGACGAGCGACACGGGCTCATCGTCCTCCCAAAACGTAAACCCGCCCACCTCCCGGTCGAGTCGCGCGTCGACCTGGCGCTGGGCTGCCCTCGGGTCGACGTCGTCGAAGCTCTCTCGTGCGAACGCTTGGACCCACTCGAGCAGGAGCGCGCGATCGTCGGACGTCGCCGAGCGGGGCCGGCCGCGGACGCCCTGTACGGGACGCACGGCGGTCAGGCGATAGATCCGCTGACGCATGCGGGCGCGACGTTCGAGTCCGACCGCCCCGCTGAGCCAGGTGTCGGCGAAGTCGTCGACCTCGGGCACAGCCGCGGTCACGCCGGGAAGCACGACTCGCTCGTCCCGAAGCCCGCGTGCGAGCGCGTCGATCCCCGCGGGCTCGGCAGGTTGCGCGAGCACGAGGTTGTAGGGAGGAGTCCGGAGCGCCGCTGCGACAACGTGTCCGTCGTCTTCTACGACCCACCCGTGAAACTCGAGATAGAGACCCGGATGGTCGCGCAAGTTGCCTGCGATTCCGAGCATGAGGTTGTGGCGCGCCTCGTCGGCGAGCAGAAGCGGTTCCGTCGCGCGCAGGTATGCGGCGGGATCATCGAACCGCTTGACCTGCACCCGAACATGGTATATCTCCTAGGCAATGCCTAAGCAAAGCTATACGGCCGCGGAAGCGGCTCGCGTGCTCGGCGTCTCGCTGGACACGCTGCGTCGCTGGGATCGAGCAGGCCGCATCCGTGTCGAACGCGATTCGGCGAACCGTCGCGTCGTCCCCGGATCCGAAGTCGAGCGGTTGCGGGGCGGCGAGGGCTCGGAGGTGCTATCCGCCCGTAACCGATTCCGAGGCGTCGTGCGCTCGATCGAGGTAGATGGTCTACTCGCGAAGGTCGAGATCGACGTGACCGAACCGGCGCGCGTCGTCGCGATCATCACGCGCGAGTCTGCGGAGGAGCTCGCGCTCGAGCCGGGAGTGAGCGCGGCCGGCGTCGTCAAGGCGACGAGCGTGATGGTGGAGCGGTGAGACGCCGCGCAGCGATCGCCGGCCTCGCCTCGGTGCTGGCGGCCGCAATGGTCACGGCTGCCGCGCTGTCGGCGCCCGCGCAGGGAGACCGAGCTGCCGCTCGTCCTCTCGTGCTCGCGGCCGCGTCTCTCACCGAGGTGCTCCCGCGAATCGCGCCGGACGCGAGCTACTCCTTCGGAAGCTCCAACTCGCTCGCCGAGCAGGTACGTCGCGGCGCTCCGTTCGATGTCTATCTGTCAGCGAGTCCCTCCTACACTCAGGCTCTCTACCGGGAGACGCTGACCCGCAAGCCGGTCGCGTTCGCGACGAACTCGCTGGTGATCGTCGTCCCGCGCTCGAACCCCGCGAAGATCAAGACGGTCTTCGACCTCGCCAGGCGACCGAAGCTCAAGCTCGTCGTCGCCGCGCCGAAGGTGCCGATCGGCCTGTACACGCGCGAGGTGCTGAAGCGGCTCGGCCTGCTCAGGGTGCTGAAGAAGACGGTGAGCCTCGAGCCCGACGTCAAGGGAATCGTCGGCAAGGTCGCGCTCGGACAGGCCGATGCCGGCTTCGTCTACCTGACCGACGTCGGCCCGGTGGCCTCTCGCGTCCGCGCGATCCGCATCCCCGACCGCGCGCAGCCGAACGTCGTGTACGAGCTCGCGATCGCCGCCGACCCCAACGACCTCGCCGCCGCGCAGGGTTTCGTGATCGCGGTTCTCGGGCCGGACGGGCGGCGTGAGCTGCGCGCGGCGCGCTTCGGGCTGCCGTGAAGCTCACGCCGTTCGGCGCATTCCTGTCAGGGGCCGCGGCGCTGGCGCTCGCCTTCCTCTTGATCCCCATCGTCGCGATCTTCGCCGAGTTGACGTTCGGCGAGTTCGTCGACGGCGTCACGAGCGACGTCGCGCTGGACGCTCTCCGCGTGACTGCCGAGACGAACCTCATCTCGATGGCGCTGATCGTCCTCTTCGGGACGCCGACGGCATACCTGCTGGCGACCCGGCGCTTCCGAGGCCGCGCACTGCTCATAACGCTCGTCGAGATTCCGCTCGTGCTGCCGCCTGCGGTGGCCGGGATCGGCCTGCTCGCCGCGTTCGGGCGGCTCGGCTTGCTCGGAGGGACCTTCGAGGCAGCCGGCATCGAGATCGCGTTCACGAAAGTCGCCGTCGTGCTCGCGGTGACGTACGTCGCGAGCCCGTTCTACGTCCGCACCGCGATCGCGGCCTTCGAGGCCGTCGACCCCGACCTCGTCGCCGCGTCCCGTACGCTCGGCGCGGGGCCAGGGCGCACGTTCGCCCGTGTTGCGCTTCCGCTCGCAGGCGGTGGATTGGGAGCGGGGCTCGCGCTCGCCTTCGCGCGCGGGCTCGGCGAGTTCGGCGCGACCATCATGTTTGCCGGTTCGTTCCAAGGGATCACCCAGACGCTGTCGTTGGCCGTCTACCAGGCCTTCGACGTCGACTTCGACCTTGCGCTCGCGATCGGTGCACTGCTCGTTCTCGTCAGCGCCTTCGTCCTCTTCCTCGCGAAGCTCATCCCTGCATGGAGACGTTCGAGCTCGAGCTCGATCACGGCCTTCGCTCCTTCAGGCTCGCACTAGCGCTCGAGCTCGGGTCGGAGACCGTCGCGCTCGTCGGCCCGTCGGGCGCGGGCAAGTCGAGCGTGCTGCGCGCGGTCGCGGGTCTCCTACGGCCTGAGCGGGGGCTCGTCAGGCTCGGCCAGGAGCGCTGGCTCGACACATCGCGCGGGATCGACCTGCCTCCCGAGCGCCGGCGCGTCGGGCTCGTCTTCCAGGAGTACGCGCTCTTCCCCCACCTGAGCGTCCGCGCGAACGTGGAGTTCGGCGGTCGGTCGCGGGCGGCCGAGCTGCTCGATCGATTTCGTATCGGGCACCTCGCGGGCGCGCGCCCAGGCGCGATCTCGGGCGGGGAACGTCAGCGCGTCGCTCTCGCGCGCGCACTTGCACGCGATCCTGCGGTCCTGTTGCTCGACGAGCCGCTCTCCGCCCTCGATGCGTACACGCGGGCTCACGTTCGCACGGAGCTCCGTGAGCTGTTGCAGGAGCTTTTGCTGCCGACCCTGATCGTCACGCACGACTTCGACGACGCAGCCGCGCTCGCCGATCGGGTCGGTGTGCTCGTCGACGGCTCGCTCCTGCAGCTCGCCGGGCCGTCTGAGCTCGTCGCCGCGCCCGCCGACTCGTTCGTTGCCGGGTTTACGGGCGCGAACGTGCTACGCGGGATCGCGTCTGCAGGGCCGGATGGACTTACCGCGGTCGCTCTCGACGCCGGCTTCACGGCCTATACGGCCGACGCCGGTGAGGGGGGCGTGACGCTCGCCGTGTATCCCTGGGAGGTGTCCGTCGCACGCGAGGCGCCCGACGACTCGGCAATCAACCACGTACGCGCGCCCATCGCCTCGCTGGTTCCGCTTGGCAACCGGGCCCGTGTACGGATCGGGCCGTTGACCGCGGAGATCACCGCGCGCTCCGCCGACCGGCTCGGGCTCCGCGAGGGGGATGTCGTTGTTGCGTCCTTCAAGGCGACGGGCGCGCGACTCCTCCAGCTCTAGACTCGACCTGTGCAGATCGAGGTACGCCCTGCGCTTACCGACGACCAGCATGGCGCTCTCCTCCGAGCGCTCGCCGACGCAGGACTCGGCGCGGACGAGACGCCAGCGGCCTACCGCAGCGCCTGGCGTCGAGCGGCTGCCGAGGAAGCAGTCAGCGACGAGCCCTTCGCCGAGGGCTACGCCCCCTCGCCGCGCAGCACGCGCGGCGCTACCCGCGCGTAGTCGAGCCCCGACACCCAGGTCGCCACGAGCGCGAGCAGCAGCGCCCACCAGGCGACGTCGTCGCTCCAAGCCCCGGCAGCGGCGTAGCCGGCGATCGCGGCCGCAAGCGCCTGCGCCCACGTCTTCAGGCGGCCGAGATCGCGGGCGCCGAGGACGACTCCTCGCTCGATCGCGGCGAGCCGGAGCCCGGAGATGAGGATCTCGCGCACGACGATGAGCGCGACCATCCAGGCAGGCGCGACTCCTTCGCCGATCAGCATCACGAGCGCAGCGAGAACGAGCACCTTGTCCGCAACCGGGTCGAGCAGCTTGCCGAGCGGCGAGCTCGTTCCCTGCCGGCGGGCGAGCCAGCCGTCGATCTGATCGGTCGCCATCGCGACGACGAACAAGGTCGTCGCCCAGTACGCGTGATTCTCGAAGTCCCACGCGTAGAGGAGGACGACGGCGGGCACCGCGGCCACCCGCAGTACCGTGAGCTGATCCGCGAGCGCCACCGTTCGGGAGAATACGCGTCCCATGCTGCCGTTCTCGAAGGTGCTCGTGGCTAACCGGGGGGAGATCGCGATCCGCGTCTTCCGCACGCTCCGCGAGCTCGGAATCGGCACGGTCGCGGTCTACTCGGAGTCCGATCGCGACAAGCTGCACGTGGCCGTCGCAGACGAGGCGTACCTGCTCGGGCCGGGACCCGCGGCTGAGAGCTACCTGCGCGGGGATCGGGTCATCGACGCGGCGAAGCGCGCGGGCGCGCAGGCGATTCATCCCGGCTACGGCTTTCTGGCGGAGAACGCAGCGTTCGCCGGGGCGGTCGAAGAGGCGGGCCTGACGTGGATCGGCCCTCCTCCCGCTGCGATCGAGGCCATGGGCTCGAAGATCGCAGCACGCGAGCGGATGCGCGCGGCCGGCGTCCCGATCGTTCCGGGCGCGACCGAGGCGGCCGAGAGCGTGGCGGATGTCTTGGAGGTCGCAGCCGAGATTGGGTTCCCGGTGGCCATCAAGGCTTCTTCCGGCGGCGGGGGAAAGGGGCTCAAGGTCGCCCATTCGCAGGAAGAGGTCGTGCGCGCGTTCGAGTCCGCTCGCCGCGAAGGCGAGGCCTACTTCGCCGACTCGGCTGTGTATGTCGAGCGCTACCTCGAAGACCCGCGACATGTGGAGGTCCAGGTGCTCGCGGATGCGCACGGCAACGTGATCCACCTGGGCGAACGGGACTGCACCATCCAGCGACGCCACCAGAAGCTCGTCGAGGAGACGCCGTCGCCCGCCGTCGACGCCGAGCTACGGGAGCGAATCGGTCGCATCGCAGTGGATGCAGCCGCCGCAGTCGGTTACCGCTCGGCGGGTACCGTCGAAGGTCTCCTCGCGGCGGACGGCTCGTACTACTTCCTCGAGATGAACACGCGGATCCAGGTGGAGCACACGGTCACGGAGGCGGTCACGGGGCTCGATCTCGTGCGTGAGCAGATCCTCGTCGCGGCCGGTCTAGAGCTGGGCATTGCACAAGACGAGGTCATGCTTCGCGGGCACGCGATCGAGTGCCGGATCAACGCGGAGGACGCCGCGAAGGGGTTCCTGCCGAGCCCGGGCCGCATCGGGGCATACCGCGAACCGGGGGGGATCGGCGTCCGCGTGGACTCGGCGATCCGACCGGGCGACGAGGTCTCGGAGCTGTACGACCCGCTCGTCGCGAAGCTGATCGTCCACGACGTCGACCGCGAGCATGCGCGTCGCCGGATGCTGCGGGCTCTCGAGGAATACGTGATCGAAGGGCCGACGACGCTCGTCTCGTTCCATCGGGCTCTCCTCGAGTCTCCCTGCTTCATCCGCGGCGAGACGTGCGCCGGAATCGTCGAGTCGGAAGAGCTGGCCCGCCGCGCGCAAGAGCTGGACGCCACCCGCGCCGAGTCCGGCTACGTCGTCTCGGTGGACGGCTCGGGGTCGCAGAGCCGTGTGCTCGCAGTCGAGCTCGACGGCCGGCGTCACGAAGTGCGCATCCAGACGCCGGAGCCACCCTGGAACGAGGCGGCTCGGCGGCACCGAGCGCGCGCCAAGGAGCTTGCCGGAGCCGGCACCGACGCCGTCCTGAGCCCGATGCAGGGGACCGTTCTCGCGGTCGAGGTCGCCGAGGGCGCCGTCGTCGAGCTGGGCACCGTGATCTGCATCGTGGAGGCGATGAAGATGGAGAACCCGATTCTTGCGCACGCGGGCGGCGTGGTCTCGGAGCTTGCAGTCGTCCCCGGCGAGCAGATCGCCAGCGGCCAGCCGATCTGCGTCATCCGGCCAGAGGTCTAGTTGTCCGAGCGCTGCGCCGAGG
>JACCVK010000323.1 GCA_013698195.1 Actinomycetota bacterium
CCCCCGCCGCAACGTCGATACGAGTTCGGTCAGCTCGCCGCTGCGACAACGTTCGCGGCCTGGGCACCCTTGGGACCCTGGACGACCTCGAACTCCACACGCTGGCCTTCGGTCAGGGTCTTGAAGCCGTCCATCGCGATCGCGGAGAAGTGAACGAACACGTCGTCACCACCCTCGCGCTCGATGAAGCCATAGCCCTTCTCGTTCGAAAACCACTTGACGGTGCCCTGCTCCACGTACGTTCCTCCTACAACTAAAGGTCGACCCCAAAGGATCGACCTCGATGACTACAACGTCGAAACCGTAGCGCTTACGCCCCGGGCACTGCAAGACCCAGACGGCGGTGACGCGCGGCCTTGAGCGTGTTGCTCAGAAGCATCGCGATCGTCATCGGGCCGACCCCGCCCGGCACCGGCGTCATGAGGCCGGCGACCTCGATCACCGCTCGGTCGACGTCGCCGACGAGCCCGCTCTCCGTGCGGTTCACTCCGACGTCGATCACCGTCGCTCCGGGCTTGACCATGTCCGGGGTCACGAGCCCGGGCCGGCCGACCGCCGCGACGAGGACGTCGGCCCGGCGGGCATGCTCGGCGAGCTCGCGGGTCCTCGAATGGCAGATCGTCACCGTGGCGTGCTCGGCGAGAAGCAGCATCGCCATGGGCTTGCCGACGATCTCGCTGCGGCCGATCACGACCGCCTCGCATCCCTCGAGCTGAACGTCGTGCTCTTCGAGCATGCGCATCACTCCGAGCGGCGTGGCCGGGACGAGGTGCGGCTCACCGAGGAACAGCCGGCCGGCGTTCTCGGGATGGAAGCCGTCGACGTCCTTGGCCCACTCGACTGCCCGCGTGACGGTTGCCTCGTCCATGTGCTCAGGGAGCGGGAGCTGCACCAGGATGCCGTCCACGGCGGCGTCGGCGTTCAGCTCCGCGACGACCTCGAGCACCTCCTGCTCGGGCGTTTCGGACGGAAAGCGGTGGTCGCGCGAGTCGATCCCGGCCTCATGCGACGCATCGTGCTTTCTCGACACGTAGATGTGCGAGGCCGGATCGTCGCCCACGAGAATGGTCGCGAGACACACGGGCTCGCCGAACTCGGTTACCTCCTCGGCAACCTGCTGCCGCACCTTGGCGGCGAGTGCCTTGCCGTCGATCAACTCCCCGGGCATGGCTCCTAGCCTACTTTTCCGGCGTTTCCGAGCGCAGGAGGATCGAGAACCAGCGCGAACCTGCCGATACCTGGACACCAACCTCGGGCGGGTCGCTGGATGCTCCTGAAGATCGTCCTCATCGCAGCACTTCTCGGTACGGGGCTCTTCGTCGCGAAGGAGGAGAAGCTCTTCGAGCGCGCCGGCATCGTCGGGCACTGTCAGGTCGTCCCACCGCCGCCCGGTGACTACGGCCAGTGGCACGGATGCGTCGAGGGCATGATGACGGGCTTCCCGAACCTGGCTCAGGACTCGTGCACCCGCCAGAGCCGCATACCGGGTGTCGAATACTGGCGCTGTCCGGTGCCTCTGTCCGGCAACCCGAGCGGCTGACTGCTTGCGCGCCTGGGCGCGCGGCTCAGCCAGGGTCCACGCCGTCGGAGAACCCGCACTCGAGGCAGACATAGCGTGTCGTTCCGTCCTCGTCGACGAGGATCCCCATCGTGACGCCGCAGGCCGGACAGATCGGCGGGCGCTCGTCATCCGGGTCGGGCTTGCTCTCGTCATCCACCCAGCGAGCGTAACTCGGTTCCGCTCTCAGCCCGGTAGCCGGCGGCTAGGACGTCCCTCTCTCTTCGCCATCGGCGTCCTCACGAGCTTCCTCCACGGTCTCCCAGCCTTGCCAGACAACCACTGGGAGCATGGCGAGCGGCCCGACAGGATCGGCCCACCACCAGCCGAAAGCAAGGTGCAACCCGAGACCCGCGAGAAGCGCAAGCGACAGGTAGGCGCAGACCCACGTTTCCACGGCGTCCGCTTGTATCGCCCGACTCCCGAGCTGACTCCCGGTGTGCTGCTTCCCCCAGGCGAGTACAGGCATGACGATGATCGAGACGACCGCGAGAACGAGGCCGACACGCGAGGAGGTCTCGGGTTCCTCGCGCGAGACAAGCGCGCTCACTCCTTCGACGGTGATATAGACGGCGAGCGCAAGAACGTCGCGGCGATGATGTAGAGAGCCCTGCGTTCGGCTTCGCCGTGCTCTTCGTCGGTCGCACTCGCACCTGCCCTGCGGAAGCGCCAGAGCACCGCGCTCGCGGCGACGACCTCGATGCCGCTATCTACTCCGAAGCCGACGAGGGCCACACTGCCAGCAGTAATCCCAGCTGCGATAGCGACCACCGCCTCGATGACGTTCCAGGAGACCGTGAACCATTCGAGGCGGACGCCCCTCCGGTGCAGCTGCCCGCGCCGGGCGAGTGTGGCAGCTTCCACGCACCCGACACTACCCACCCTGCCGTGGCCGTTCCGCTCATCCGGCTCCTACAGAAGCCGTAGCAGCGTTTCTCAGCCGCGTCGGTTCGGTGTCCGCGGAGTGACGCGCGGCCGCCGGCGCCACCAAGCAGTGATTTGAGAGAGTCTCGCGAAACTGCACTCTTTGCGGGAGGGCCGAAGGCGCCGAGCGGACTCGAACCGCTGTACGAGGCTTTGCAGGCCTCTGCCTAACCTCTCGGCCACGGCGCCAAAGCACCGCATCGTAGCTTCGACCCTTGCGGCGTTCCCGACTCGTGCCCGTCAGAACTATCGCCGGACTCCCGGCGCGGTTCTTGCGCGCGCCTGCAGGCGATTCGGTTTCCGTACCGGAGAGAACGGGCATCTTTCAACCGGCGTATGGGGGCGGACCGCACCGATGGAAGCGATGCGAGCGCCGACGAGACCACACTTGCGGACGACGAGTGGCCCGTCGCGGAGCATTACCGTGTCACGCCTCCAGCCGAGACGGAGGTAGCGGTCCCTGACGACGAGGGGGCACGCACCACCGTGCTCGTTCAGGAGCCGGTGTCGGAACCGCGACGCCTCTTCATACCGCCCTTGGACGATGCGCGCATCGCCGGTCTCCTGGTCGCGATCTTCCTGGCGATCGCCCTTGCAGCGCTTGCAGGCTGGTACCTGTCGAGAGACGAGGAGGCAGCCGGCACGACAACTCCCACCGAGCAGCCGACCGGTGGCGGCACGACGACGGACGAAACCACGACCTCGACCTCGACCGCACCCACGACCGCCCCAGTCCCGGCGCTGCCCGACGTCACCGGCGCGACTCTCCCGGAAGCACGCGGCGTGCTCGAGCAGGCGGGGTTCCGCGTCCGGGTTCGGCGGACACAGGCTGAGGCACCCGCGGGCGAAGTCCTGAGCCAGCTCCCGGCGGCCGGCTCGGAAGTCGCACGAAACGGACTCATCACACTCACCGTCTCGAGCGGCCCCGGTGGCATCGCGGTTCCAAATGTGATCGGCGAGACCGCATCCGCAGCAACTCGTGAGATCGAAGGCGCCGGTCTGCTGGTCGAGATCGCGCGAATCGCCTCCTCGAAGCCGAACGGGACCGTGATCCGCCAGTCGCCAAAGGGTGGTTCCGAGGTCGCGGAGGGAAGCGTCGTCTCTCTACAGGTGGCGAAGCCCCGCCCCGCGCCCCAGCCCGTGACCGTCGATGTGCCGCGGCTCATCGGCTTGGACGTGTCCGATGCCCGCGCGCGCGTCCGCGAGCTCGGACTTCGATCGACTGTGACGAGGAGCGAGTCGCCGCGGCCCGAGGGAACGGTCATCGCGCAAGATCCCTCGCCCGGCGCGGAGCTCGAGCGCGACGAGACGGTCGCACTGACGGTTTCCAGCGGGCCTGCGTCCGTGCCCGTCCCGGACGTAATCGGGCTCGACGAAGAATCGGCGCGCACTGAGCTCGAGAATGCCGGCTTCGAGGTCAGAACGGTGGACGAGCCGACGGACGAGCCGACCGAGGATGGCGTCGTCGTCGGCCAGAACC
>JACCVK010000030.1 GCA_013698195.1 Actinomycetota bacterium
GTAGTCGGGGCTCCGGAAGGCTCGCGTCGTGGCCAACTCTCGAGGGGAGTTCTAGGACTAGCCGTGTTCCTTGCGGGAGCGGCAGCCATCCTCGGTATCCGCGGCGAGCTCCGCGCGTACCTCGACATGATCGCCTACAACGTTCAGTACGCACGCTCGGGACTGGAGCACCTCGGTCCGGTTGATCGCGCTCGTGCGCACCTCGACGTCGTCGTCCAGTACTTCGAGAGCGCCGGCAGATGGCAGTTACCGGGCGCGGTCCTCGTACTCGGTCTCTTCGCGGTCGCCGGCTATCTCGTCTGGACACGTGGGGGATCGAATCGCCGGTTGCTCGCTGCCGGGGCGGTGCTCACGCTGCTCGCCACGCTTGGCACGCTGGCGCTGACTGCCTTCTGGCGACATCACCTCCAGATGCTGGCCTACCCCATCGTGCTCATCGCCGCGACCGGGGTCTCCGCCGTCGCCCTTCTGTTCGGCCGGCGCGCGGGAGCGATCGCGGCCGCAGCCTGCACTGTCTTCGCTCTCTGGTCGTCGGTGAAGAACGAGGATCGCATCGACATCTCGTCCGCCTGGACCACCGCTCCCCACAGCGGAGGCGCGGTTGCGCTCGAACGTGCGCGCATGCGCTTTCATGCCGGCGACGACAAGGTCGCGTACATCGTGTTCGGCGGGAACAGCGAGAACGCCCATGCGGTCTTCATCGGCGACGAGCTCGATCTCGTCTGCCGCTGGTTCCACATCTATCCGCAGAGCCTCACGAAGTACTTCGAGGAGACCGTCGAGTGCTTCGGGCGAGAGGATCCAGACCTCGTTCTCGTGACTCTCGGATTCTTCGACAGTCGCCTGGCGCCCCCCGAGTGGGCTGCATTCGTGGCGAGCGCGAGGCGCTTTCTGGACACCCGCTACGAGCTTGTCGAGACGGAGCATCCGGGGTTCGAGGTCTGGAGGCAAAAGCCGACAGCGGCCTAAGGCGACGGCACTGGGTCGCGGTTTCAGGGCTGGTAGCGTCGTCGCCGTGGACCCTCGCACGCTTCCGCGGGTCGCGCGGCGAGCCGGTCGCTGGCTGGCGCGCCGGGCGCACACGGAGGCCGACTGGCTTGCGGCACGCCGTGGCAGGGCCGACGTCTCCCTTTTCCACGAGTTCGCACCGCCTCCCGGCGGCGGCGGACACCAGTTCCTGCGCGCGCTCGAGCGGGAGCTCGCGAGCCGCGGTCTCGAAATCGAGGAGAACCGCCTCTCGGCGGGCACCGGCGCGTGTCTCTTCAACTCGTTCAACTACGACGCCGAGCGTCTACGGCGCTTCGCCCGGCCCGGTGTGCGGATGGTGCACCGCGTGGACGGACCGATCGGCGTGTATCGCGGGTTCGACGACGGCACCGACCGTGCGATCGCGGAGGCAAACCGGGAGCTCGCTGACGCCACCGTCGTTCAATCGAGATTCAGCCTCGAGAAGCACGCCGAGCTCGGGATCGAGCTGCGGGAGCCGGTCATCATTCCGAATGCCGTCGATCCGGCGATCTTCCATCCGCCGCCGGCGCGGGAGCCGCTTGCCGGCCGGAAGGTGCGACTGATCGCGACGAGCTGGTCTGACAACGTTCGGAAGGGCGCCGAGACCCTCGCCTGGCTCGACCGTAACCTGGACTGGGAGCGGTACGAGCTGACCTTCCTCGGCCAGAGCAAGGTGCGGTTCGAGCAGTTTCGGATGCTCGGAGCCGTGGACTCTCGCGCGGTTGCCGAGCACCTGCGCGCGCACGACGTCTACATCGCCGCGAGCCGCGACGACCCCTGCTCGAACGCGCTGCTCGAGGCGCTCGCATGCGGCCTGCCGGCTGCGTTCCTATCGAGCGGCGGGCATCCGGAGCTCGTCGGTGACGGTGGGCTTCCGTTCTACGAGGACGAGGAGCTTCCGGCCGTGCTCGACCGGATTGTCGCCGAGCTCGACACGCGGCGGGCGGCGATCGCGACGCCGTCGATCGCGGAAGTCGCAGATCGGTATCTCGAGACGCTGGGCTTGCTCGAGACCCGAGGCCCCGCCGAGCCCTCCTAGAATCGCCCGGTAGTGGAGAACTACCTCCGACGTGCGCTGACCGGTGCGCGCTACCGGCTCGACAAGCGGCTCGACAAGGCTGCGGTCGCACGTGCTCACGACGTCTTGTACGAGTCGGATTCGTGGACGCAAGCGTCTTGGCTCGGGGCCCAAGCACTCAAGAACCCTCTCGATCTGTGGATCTACCAGGAGATCGTGTTCGAGACGAAGCCCGACGTGATCGTCGAGACGGGCACGTACCGCGGCGGCAGCGCGCTCTACCTCGCGACGATCTGCGACCTCGTCGAGCATGGTGAGGTGATCTCGATCGACATCGAGCCGTTGCGCGACGACTATCCGCAGCATCCGCGGATCACGTACCTCGCCGGGCGCTCGTCGACGGATCCGGGGGTGCTCGACGAGGTGCGTGCGCGAGTCGACGCGCGGCGCACGTTGATCGTCCTCGACTCTGACCACTCCGAGGCGCACGTCGACGCGGAGCTCGCCGCGTACGCGCCGCTCGTTCCCGTCGGCTGCTACCTCATCGTCGAGGACTCGAACATCGGGCAGATCCGGAAGGACCTAATGCCAGGCCCGCTCCAGGCAATCGAGCGCTTCGTCGCGCGCTCGGATGACTTCGAGATCGACCGCCACCGAGAGAAGTTCCTGATCACGCACAACCCGAGCGGATATCTCCGCCGAGTTCGCGCGGCCTAGGAGC
>JACCVK010000097.1 GCA_013698195.1 Actinomycetota bacterium
AAGACGACGCTCGAGGTGCTTGCCAGCCTCCAGGCGACGGAGCGCGACGACTTCCGGGATGCCGAGCCGGGGAAGATCCTGCACGAGCTTCGCCGCGGTGAGCTGACGATTCTCGGTGACAAGCCGCACTCCCCCTACTACGGAGGCCACGACACGACTCCGCTCTTCCTCGTCCTGCTCGACGAGTACGAGCTCTGGACCAGCGACGCGGAGCTCGTCCGTTCGCTCGAGGCGCCCGCACGGGCTGCCATCCTCTGGATCGAGGAGGAAGCAGACCTCGACGGTGACGGATTGCTGGAGTACCTGAAACGGTCATCGGAAGGTCTGGACAACCAGGGCTGGAAGGACTCCGAGAACGCAGTCCTGTTCGCCGACGGCACGCACGCCGAGCCGCCGATCGCAGCGTGCGAGGTTCAGGCGTATGCCTACGACGCGCTTCGCCGCTCGGCGCGCATGGCGCGCGAGCTCTGGGACGACGCGGATCTGGCAGACCGTCTCCTCGATCGCGCGGAGGCGCTGCGCGAATGCTTCGAGGACGCCTTCTGGAGCGAGGGACGAGGTCACTACGTTCTGGCGCTCGACGGCGAGAAGAGGCAGGTCGACGCACTGACGTCGAACATCGGACACGTTCTCTGGAGCGGAATCGCCTCGCCTGAGCGCGCAGGCGCAACCGTCGAGAAGCTGTTGTCACCCGCGCTCTGGAGCGGGTGGGGAATCCGCACGATGTCCGCCGAGGACGCCGGCCACAACCCGCTCGAGTACCACAACGGAACCGTCTGGCCGCACGACACCGCCCTGGTCGCCGAGGGCATGCGCCGTTACGGCTTCCGCGACGAGGCGAGCCGCGTCGCGGTCGCGCTGCTCGAGGCTGCGGAGGCGTTTGACGGCCGCCTGCCCGAGCTCTTCGCTGGCTTCGACCGGGCCGAGACAGGTTTTCCCGTCGAGTATGACGGCGCCTCGAGGCCGCAGTCGTTCGCAGCCGGAGCCCCGCTCATGGCGCTACGGACGCTGCTCGGGCTCGACGTACGCGACGGCGTTCTGAGCGTCGAGCCGGTCGTCCCCGAGTCGATCGGACGGCTCGCGCTGCGCGGCTTCCACGTGCACGGCCGCCGCGTCGACGCCGGCTGAGCGCGCACGGAAGGTCCCGATCAGCGAGCGCATCCGCCGGCTTATTAGCGAACCTGGATACCGCGCACACGAGCCGCTCAAATCGCGGGGCGAGCATTCGCTCTCGATAACCAGCGCTCACTGACCGCAAAGGAGACGGTTCCCATGAGTTGGAAGGACTGCAGCAAACCCGTCATTCTCGTCTTCGCACTGGCCTCGATGGTCGCGCTCGTACCGTCCGCGGTCGCGCAGGAAATAACGCCGCCCCCGCCCTCGGTGGGCACGAACGTTCCGGCCAGCTACTTCGGGCCGTTCCCGTCGCAGATCGACCGGAAGCTCGTCGGACCAGTTCAACTCCTCCGCTCCGGAACCTTGGACATTCGCAAGTCCACGATCGAGATTCCGCTCTATCTCGGGCACATGGACGACGGTCGCAACGTCTGGTACATCCTCACCGACACCTCCGACAAGGACAACGCGGAAGCACTTGGCCTGAACCACTCCGGGAAGCTGCACTACAGCAACGTGGGGCGGGCGACGCGATCCGCCCGACTCAACAGGTGGGCCGGTCTGGTCTTCGAGACGGGCACCGTCGACTTCTCTCCCGATCGGAAGCTCGTTCCGGGCCGCGGCGCCAACGCGTTCCCGCCGAGGGTCGCGACTCCCGGTTCGATCGGGGACGCCGACTACACGCCGCTCGTCCGGATCGAGAACGCGGGTGGGCACGTCTACAACGCTCCGGTCGTCGCCTTCGACAAGACGGCTGCGGATATCCGCTCCTGCAACAGACGTCCGAATTACAATCTCGTGCACGACCGCGTGGCTCGCATTTGCCCGGAGGGGAACGGGGGCGGCACCGTAACGATCAAGCTGACGGGGATCTTCAGCTTCGCCAAGCCCGCGCTCTACATGAGCACGGAGGCGTCAGATCCGGTGGTCGCGACGCTCGACAGCGGCACCTTCGCACCGGCGACAGGCGAGCTGCCGGTCGGTCGCGATGACAGCGTCTTCAGCGGAATCGAGCGGCTGTTCGTCATCGCCAACGGACCTACGGGTCGTCTGAACCCGCAGCGACAGGGTCTGAAC
>JACCVK010000106.1 GCA_013698195.1 Actinomycetota bacterium
CTCCTTCGGGGCCGGTGTACCAAGCGGGGACGCTGTCCGGCAACCCGCTCGCGATGGCAGCCGGCATCGCGACGCTCCGCGGGCTCGGCGCAAAGGGAGCGTGGGACGCAGCCGACCGCGCCGCGGGCAGACTCCTCGCAGGTCTGGCGCAAGCCGCGGACGAAGCCGGAGTCGCATGCTTCGCTTCGCGTGCGGGAACCATGCTCGGCTTCTTCTTCGGCGAGGGCCCGGTCCGCGACTGGGAGGACGCAAAGCGGGCGAACACGAACCGCTTCGCTGCCTTCCACGGCGCGATGCTCGAGCGTGGTGTCTACCTACCGCCCTCGCAGTTCGAGGCCTGGTTCCTCTCGAGCACGCACGGCGACGCGGAGATCGACGCGACCGTCGCGGCCGCGGCCGACGCGTTCGGCTCGCTCCGCTGAGCCCCGCTCTACCATCGCTCACGTGAAGGTGCTCCTCACGCCCGCAGTAGAACTCAAGTCCCAAGCCAGCTAGCTCGTGCGGCATGGGGCGCTCGCTTCGGCGGTCAGCGAATCCCTTACCCCTCTGCGGCCGTTCCTTCTTCGAGGACAGCGAGGTACTTGCTGTAGACGAAGAGCTTGTTCCGCCTCCGACCCGTGACCTCGCGAACGATTCCCAGTCGCTCCAGATGACCCGCCGTGGTCGCGACCGTCACTTTCGACAGCGACAGATCCGTGGCAGCCGACGGTATACGGAAGACGATCTGACGAACAGCGAGCTCGTGAAGGCGCTGTGCTGATCCGCTCGCGCGACCCAGAGCGTGGATGCTCTGTCTATCTTCGTCGATGAGTGCAAGAAGCCGCCGGGTCGTGTCGGTTGCAGAGCCTGCGACTTCGTTCACCCCCTGGAGGAAGAACAGCAGCCAGTCCTCCCATTCGCCATGGGTTCGGATCCGTTGAAGATGCGTGTAGTACTCGTCCCTGTTTCGCTTCAGGTAAAGGCTTAGGTAGAGCAGGGGCCGAGACATCACCCGCTGCTCCTCCGCACAAAGCAGTAACGTGATCAACAGTCGCCCGACCCGTCCGTTTCCGTCGAGGAACGGGTGGATCGTCTCGAATTGCGCGTGTGCGAGCGCCGCCTTGACGAGGATCGGCGTCTTCACGGGGTCGTTGTGGAGAAACTTCTCGAGCGCGCCCATCGCTGGAACGACCTCGTGTGCAGGAGGAGGGACGTATCGAGCGTTGCCCGGTCTGGTGCCCCCGATCCAGTTTTGTGATGAGCGGAACTCACCAGGTGCCCTTTCAGCACCGCGACCAGATTCAAGGAGTAGCCCGTGAATCTCGTTGATCAGTCGGAGGCTCAAGGGGAAGCCCTCAGTCATGCGGGCGATCCCATGATTCATAGCGCGGATGTAGTTGAAGGTCTCGCGCGTGTCAGCAACGGGGACACCGGACGCCTCGTCGTGCTCGAAGAGAAGAAGGTCCGAAAGAGACGACTGCGTTCCTTCGATCTGCGACGACAGGACTGCCTCTTTCCGGATATACGAAAAGAGGAACTGGTCCGGATCGGGTAGAAGGAGCGTGATCCCATCGAGTCGCCCAAGTGCTTGATTCGCTTTGTCGAGTAGCTCCTGAGCGTCTGGGTCTATTGTGAGAGGGGGGCTCGGCGGAAGAGGCTTCGGGTGAAACCCGAAGTAGGTCTCGTTGCCCGTGCGGACCGATCGAAACGCGCCCGCGCGGGTGCTAGTCCCGGGGTTTCGTGGAGTGCTGGTCATGACTAGTTCGGGTTCCTTTGCCTCAACATGCTCAAGCAAAGGATAAGCCATTTTCCTTAGCTAGACGGGAACGAGACAAAGGATCCTTATCGTGCTGCCCCGTCTGTCTCAACCGATGGCGCTCCGGTTCGAGCTCGAGCGTACGCGTCGCGACGCAGATGGCCCGACGGTCGTATGTACAGGACAATACTGCTGGTGCGCGTACTTCTAGTCACGCTCTACTTCCCGCCTGCGGGCGGAGGTGGGGTTCAGCGCTCCCTGAAGCTCGCGCAGTACCTCCCGGCGCTTGGGATCGAGACGCATGTCCTCGCACCGGAGGATCCGAAGTGGATCCATCGCGACGCCGAGCTGCGCGTACCCACGCAGGCCTGGGTGCACCGTGTTCCCTACCTGGGACCGAAGGCCCGCCGGCCGGCCGAGGAGCTCCACGGCACGAGCGGACTCGAGCGCGTGGCGGTGCAGGCGAAGATCGCCACCCGGCGACTTCTCGTCCCCGACGCGAGCGTGACGTGGAACCTCACTGCGATTCCTGCCGCAATCCGGATTGTTCGCCGTGAGGGGATCGACGTGGTGATTACGACCTCGCCACCGGGGTCGATCCACCTGGTGGGTGCGGCGGTCAAGCGGGCGACCGGAGTCGCGTGGCTCGCCGACGTGCGGGATGCGCTCGTCGCCAATCCGCACCGGCGTGCGGACACAACCGCGACCCGCGCGAAGCAAGCTGCCAACGTCCGACTCGGAAGGCTTGTAGCGCGTTACGCAGACGGAATCTCCGCGGTCTCGGATGCGATCGCCGACGAGATTCGAGAGCTCTCGCCGCGCGGCGTAGTCCGCACCATCGCGAACGGCTCGGACTTCGACGACTTCGTCGGCCTCGAATACCGTCCGGGCGAGCGGTTCCGGATCACGCATACAGGAAGCTTCTTCGGGAAGCGCGACCCGCGGCCGTTTCTCCAGGCACTCGCGGACTCCGGGCTCGATGTGGTCGCGCGCTTCGTCGGGGACTTCCGGGCGTCCGATCGCGAATGGGCCGAGGGGCTCGCGCTCGGCGACCGGCTGGAGCTCATCCCCTACTCGCCGCGGGCGGAGTCGCTCCGCCTCCAGCGCGACTCGGAGGCGCTCCTGCTGCTCGTCCCGGACGCCGGCGGGCGCGGCAAGGGCGTCTTGAGCGGGAAGGTCTTCGAGTATCTCGCGGCGGAACGCCCGATTCTCGCTGCGGTTCCGCCGGACGGCGCAGCGGCGAAGCTGATCCGCGAGACAGGCGCAGGCGTCGTCGTCGCGCCGGACGACGTCGACGGGCTCAGGACCGCGCTCGAAGTCCTCCAGCAGCGGTTCCGCGACGGCGGCCTGCCCGCGGCCCGGCTCGACGACGACCTCCGCCACCGGCTTTCCCGAGAAGCCCGGGTCGAAGAGCTGGCCGAGCTGCTCCGACAGATAGCTACGCTCGACCGTCCGTGACGACCGCCGCGGTCCCCCTTCGATTGTCACCACGCGAGCGCGTTCTCGCACAACCCGCGATCGACGGGCTCTTCCTCGCGACCATCCTCTTCGTCACCTTCGCGAAGATCCACTGGGAGCTCGCCGCCGACCTCTCGCTCGCGGACGTCCTGACGGCCGGCTTCCTCGTCGTCTACATCTGGGATCGCCTCGAGCGCGCCGACGGGCGGCTTACCCGCACCTCGATCGTCGGGCTCGCATTTTTCGCTGCCTTCCTCTGCGTCTACCTGTTCGGTTTCTTCAATCTCGACACGGAACAGGCACTCACGCAATGGACGAAGGGGCTAGTGAAGTTCATGCTCCACTTCGGGTTCCTCGTCGCCGGGGTGACGCTGCTCGCGCGGCGCTCGCAGCGGTTCTACTGGTACGCGCTCGCCGCTTTCTGCGGCGGGATCGCGCTGAACGCGGTCTACGGCATCATCCAGCTCCTGGCAGCCGAGCTCGGGGCGGGGAACCTCGACGCGCTGCTGATCGAGCCGATCACGGGCCGAGACACGTCGATCAACATCTTCGGCGCCGTCGACGGAAGGAGCGTGTTCCGGCCGAACGGCCTCACGGGCGATCCGAACCACCTCGGGATCGAGCTTGTCATCCCGCTGCTGGTGCTCACGCCCTTGTACCTGCGCCTCGAGGCGGGCCATCGACTGAAGACGCCACTCGCCGCCTTCCTTGCCTTCTGCCTTCTCGTCGAGCTCGCGACGCTCTCGCGGAGCGGCCTCCTCGGGCTCGCGGTCGGCACGCTCATCCTGGCGATCCCCTACCGCCGCTACCTTCGGCGGCGCTCGTTCCTCGTCCCCTTCGGTGCGGTGTTCCTGTTCATCGCGGCGATCGTGGTGGTGCGCTGGGACTTCTTCGACCGTGTGCTCACCGCACGAACGCAGACGTCGCGAGCTGCAGCCTCGCCGCACTTCCTCGTCTACGAGTTCATCCCCGACGTGCTCTCGACGAATCCGTTCTTCGGGCTCGGACTGAACAACTTCGCCGTCTACTACGAGTTCGTCACCGGACGTCCGGACTTCGGGCCGCACTCGTTCTACGTCGCCACCATCGTCGAGACCGGAATCGTCGGCACTGCCCTCTTCGCTGTCTTCGTGCTCTGGATCTTCCGCCGGCTCGGCGTCGCGAGGATGCTCGGCCGCGCTCTCGACGCGGCACGTGATCCGCTGGCCGCGCGTGTCCGGCCGCTCGCGTGGGGCATGACGGCCGCGCTCGTCGCGACCCTCGTCGCAAACGTCTTCTACCTGACGATGACCTTCTACTACTTCTACGTCTTCGCAGTGCTCGCGGTCGCGGTGCCGGCGGTCTTCGGACGCCGTGCGCCACCTGCGCGCGCCTGATGCGCGTCCTCGTCCTGACGACTTCGTATCCGCGAGGGCCGGAGGACGTCGCGGGCGTCTTCGTGCGGGACGCGGTCGAGCACCTGCGCGCAGCAGGGGTCGATGTCGAAGTCGTCTCGCCGGCTTCCTTCCGGCACTTCGGGCTCGCGTACGGGC
Organism: Actinomycetota bacterium; assembly: GCA_013698195.1. Taxonomy (GTDB): domain Bacteria; phylum Actinomycetota; class Thermoleophilia; order Gaiellales; family Gaiellaceae; genus GMQP-bins7. Next base: position 4,726 of record JACCVK010000106.1, read on the forward strand.
ACGGGATTCCTGGGAACATTCGCCGCCGGCCCTGGCTCGCGCTCCTGCTCCCGCTGTTCCTGCTCTCGTACGCGCGGGCGGCGCGCCGCGCGGCGAGCGACGCCGACCTCGTCCACGCGCACTGGCTGCCCTCGGCGCTCGCTGCGATCGCTACTCGCAAGCCGTTCGTGCTTCAGCTCTGGGGCACGGACGCGGCGCTCGGCGAACGGGCGCCGCTCCTCTTTCGTCCGCTCGTCCGCCGTGCTCGCATCGTCGTCGGCGCATCGAGTGCGCTCGCCGACAGCGCGCGGCGTCTCGGCGCTCGCGACGTCCGGGTCGTACCGAGCGGGGTGGACATTCCGGAGCACGTCGCCGATCCGGAGGAGCCGCCGCACGTGCTCTACGTCGGCCGGCTCTCCGAGGAGAAGGGCATACCCGAGCTCTTGGAGGCGACGGACGGCATTCGGCGGGTCGTCGTCGGCGACGGGCCGTTGCGCACCCTCGTCCCTGATGCGGTCGGTTTCGTCGCGCCAGGCGAGCTCGGCGCGTTCTACGAGCGCGCGTCGGTCGTGGTCTGCCCGTCGCGCCGGGAGGGCTATGGCGTGGCTGCGCGCGAGGCGATGGCGTACGGGAGGCCTGTCGTCGCGTCGGCGGTCGGGGGCTTGCTCGACGCGGTGGAGGACGGAGCGACAGGGCTTCTGGTCCCGCCGAGCAATCCGGCGGCACTCCGCGCTGCGCTGGAGCGGTTGCTGAGCGACGAGCCGCTGCGCCGCAGGCTCGGTACGGCGTCGCGCGAGCGTGCTCGCGAGCGTTTCGCATGGGACGCCTGCGTCGCGGCGCTTCTCGGCGCGTATCGAGACGTGCTCAATCAATGAAGCAGCATCGGTGTTCGAGCGACCGCGAGCACGGACTGCCCGAAGGGGGGACGCCAGCGCGACTCGATGCGGCGCGCGGCGGGAACCACTGCGCGATCCCACGTCCGGAGCGCGACGCCCTCGCGCGGAGACATCCGGAGCAGCCGCATTCCTACGGTCCAGGCGACGAGCCCCGGCGCGTTGACGTACCTCACCTCCTCGACGTCCAACCCCGCATCCGTCATTGC
>JACCVK010000116.1 GCA_013698195.1 Actinomycetota bacterium
TGTACGGCGTCCGTAAGGTCTACACTGTTTCCTCCTTCAACCGCGGAGTCGCCCGCTACCTCGGCCGGCTGCCCGACGTGTGGGTCGAGGGCGAGGTAACCGAGCTTCGCCGGAACCAAGCCTGGGCGAACGTCTTCTGCACGTTGAAGGACCCGCGTACCGGCGCGACGCTCAAGGTCACGATCGCCCGCACCGCCTATGACCGACTCGACCTGTCGCTCGAAGAAGGCGAGACGGTCCACGCGCACGGGCGAGCCGAGCTATACGAAGCACGCGGCGAGCTCGGGCTGCGGGCGATCACGATCGAGCGGCTCGGCCTCGGGGGGCACCTGCTCGCGCTCGAGCAGCTCAAGCGCAAGCTCGCGGCCGAGGGACTGTTCGCACCCGAGCGAAAGCGCCGACTCCCTCGCGTGCCGCGCGCGATCGGTGTCCTCACGGGAGCCGACGCGGCCGCACGCGGAGATCTCGTATCGACCATCGGGACGCGCTTTCCTGCGGCGCGGGTCGTCGTCTGCGAGACCCGAGTGCAGGGTCAGGGAGCGCCCGCGGCGATCATCGCCGCGCTGCGAGGTCTCGAGGCTCATGCCGAGGTGGACGTGATCGTCGTCGCTCGTGGCGGCGGAAGCTTCGAGGACCTACTGCCTTTCTCGAACGAAGCGGTCGTCCGGGCGGTCGCAGCGTGCGCGGTACCCGTCGTCTCCGCCGTCGGCCACGAGCAAGACACACCACTGTGCGACCTCGCCGCGGACGTTCGCGCCGCGACGCCGACGGCTGCCGCCACGCTTGTCGTTCCAGACGCGGGCGAGTTGCGGGCCGGACTCGACGCGACGAGGAAGCGTCTCGAGGCATCCGTCAGGGACCGCCTCGAGCGGCGCGAGCAGCGGCTGTCGGTTCTCTCGGGTCGACTGCGTGGCTCGCCGCGACTCCTGCTCGAGCGACGCCGGGCCGCAGTCGATCACGTCGGAGCTCGCCTCCAGGGCGTGTCGCCGCTCGCGACGCTCGCGCGTGGTTACGCAATCGTCCGCGCAAGCGGAGAGGCACTGCGGGACGCGAGCCTTATCAGTCCCGGGGAACGCATCGAGATCGAGCTCGCGTCCGGCTCGCTCGGAGCGCGCGTCGACGAGGTTCGGCCGTGAGCGAACAGTCCTTCGAGGAGCTCCAGCGTGAGCTCGAAGACGTCGTCGCGCGGCTAGAGCGGGGCGACGTGCCGGTGGACGACGCGATCGCGCTCTTCCGTCGGGGCGAGGAGCTGTACCGGGCGTGCGTCGCCCGGCTCGAGGCTGCGGAGCTTCGAGTCGAGGAGCTCAGCCGAGGAGGTAACGAGACGCAGTAGGTCGCCTGGCTTGGCCCGATGCGCCCGCATCGTGTATGAATCGCGCCATGGCGAAACCCAGCACTGACCTCTTGCGCAATGTGCGCTTGTTCGCGAGTCTGGAGGACAAGGATCTCGAGAGCCTCGCCTCGGAGTTCAACGAACGGCGATTCCAGGCTGGGCATGCCGTCGCGCTCGAAGGCGAGGGGGGTCTGGTGTTCTTCGTCGTCGAGAGCGGCGAAGCCTCCGTCGAGGTGCACGGCAAGGAAGTTGGCAAGCTCGGGCCGGGAGACTCGTTCGGCGAGATCGCGCTCATCGACCGGCGCCCGCGCACGGCAACGGTGACCGCCACCTCGGATATCACCGCGTTCAGCCTCCCGGTCTTCGTCTTCCGGCCGTTCGTCGAGTCGCGCCCGCAGGTCGCGTGGACGCTGCTCGAGGCCATGGCCGACCGGCTCGAAGCCGCCGAGTCGCGCTAAGCGAGGGCAAGCCGGCCGGTCCGGCAAGGCGGGAGGCGCGAAAGCAGCCCACGCGCCCTTATGCGATCCGCCGGCCCAGGTCGACCAGATCGTCCTCCGCACGACTGGCATCTCCCGAGAGCGCAACCGTCTCGGCGCCCGGAATCTCCTCCCGCACGAGGCCGCCGAAGACGATGCAGCGAACACCTCCCGCGGCTGCGCGTTGCGCGACCTCCCCCGGAGCCTTCCCATCGGTCGTCGTCGCATCGACGGTGCCCTCGCCGGTGACGACGAGGTCGGCTCGAGCCAGACGTTCGTCGAAGTCGATGAGATCGAGCACGGTCGCCGCACCCGGCAACAACTCGGCACCGAGCGCAGCGAAGGCCGCGCCGAGACCGCCGGCCGCTCCCGATCCCGGCAGACTCGCGAACGGTCGCAGCTCTTCGAGCGCGCTCAACCGCTCGTCCAGGAGCACGACCTCGGCGGGCGACGCGCCTTTCTGCGGACCGAACACACGAGCCGCGTCGCCAAGCGACGTCCGCACGTCGGCGAGAGCGACGCAGGGAACGGGCAACTCGCTCACGACCTCACGCAGCCCGGCACCGCCGTCGACCGTTGCCGTGCCTCCGAGCGCGACCACGACGGCGGTAGGCCCTTCCGCGAGCGCGGCGAGCAGAAGCTCGCCCAGTCCACGGCTCGATGCTCGCAGCGGATCCTGCTCCGTGGGCGCGAGCAGCGGCAGCCCGGCTGCGGCTGCCGCCTCGACTACGGCTCGGCCGTCGGGTAGAAGAAGCCACCGCGCCGCGATCGGGCGACCGAGCGGATCCGGCACGTCTGCCGTGCGCCAGTCGCCCCCGAACGCGCGCTCGAACACCTCCGCCGTACCCTCGCCACCGTCGGCGACCGGGAGCTCCTCGGCTTCGCTACCCGCAGCGCGGACGCCGCGGGCAAGAGCGGCAGCCGCTCTCGCCGCCGAGAGGACGCCTTTGAGGCTAGCGGGTGAGAGAAGCGCCCTCACGGGCCTGCGAGTGCTCCGTCTCCTCCTCCAGGTCCTGCTCGAGCTCCCGCACCACCTCGATCGCGTTCTCCGCCGAGTCGCTCTCGTCCTCCCGCATTCGCCGGAGCACCGCGAGCGAGGTTCCCTCTCGCGCGAGCGCAAGGAGGCCGAGCCCGACCCCGCATGCCATCTCGAGTGCCTGGAGCGCGAGACCGTAGGCGAAGCCTGTGGCATACGGCACGCCGTAATTCCGGAGGGGGACTGCGACCGCGGCCTGGACGAGGCCGACGTTGCCTGGCCAGAGCGGCACGATCGTCGCGATGTTCACGAGCACGAGCACGAGCCCCGCCGCGTGCAGCGGCGCGTCGATCCCGAAAGCCTTCATCGCGACCCATACTGCGAGGAGCTGGAGGAGCCACCCGAGGCACTGGAGGAAGACGGCGCCGGCTAGCGGTACCGGCGCCTTGAGCACCGAGAGGCCGCCACGAACCATGACGAGCAGCCGGCGAGCGCTGCCCATCCCCTCGCTCACCATCGGCCGGTGGTGGCGCCGCGCGCCCATCCACGCGACGGTGAAGATCGCGAGCGCGCCGGCACCCGCGATAAGGATTGCGACCACCGCCCAGTGCGGCACCTCCGCGGTTGCGAGCACCCAGACGATCAGGATCGAAGCTGGAACGATGTCGAAGAGCCGATGGGCGATCACCGTGCCGATGAGCGTGGCGCTCGTCCCTGGGGGCGCGTCGGGCAGGTGCCGGCGCAACGTCGCGACGCGAGCGAGCTCGCCGAGACGGCCCGGCAGAGCGGCGTTCGCAAAGAGCCCGACGCCGAAGGCCGAGAACACGTGAATCAGTCGCGGCTGGTGCGCTTCCGGAAGTGCCTGTCCGATCGTCAGCCGCCAGGAGAGCGCGCGGAAGAGCGTCGAGAGGACGTTGAGGAGCAGCGCGAGCACGATCCAGCTCCAGATGACGAAGCGGAACGCGTCAAAGACGCCGTCCCAGTCCGGGCCTCGCCACCAGATGAGGACGAGCGCGAGTGAGAAGAGCGCCAGGACGATCGCCGTCTGCGTCCAGGCGCTTCGAAACGCGCGCGCGAGGCTCACAGCGCAACCTCAGCCGGGCTATGAGGGTGGAGGCAGGTGGAGAACCGAAAGGCTCCCCACCCTCTCAGCTGGGCGTTGGTCATGCGGCGCGGGCCGCTCCGCGCTCGAGACCGGTTACCCCCTCGTAGATCGCTTCGAGCCTACGGCCGATTTCCGGCCACGAGTACCGCTCGACGGCGATCACGCGAGCCGCCTCCCCCAGCCGTACGCGCCGCGGCTCATCGGCCACGAGCTCGCATATCGCGTCGGCGAGCGCGCGCCCGTCTCGCGGTGGCACCGCCACGGAAGCGGTCGCATCGAGCACCTCGCGATAGCCGGGGATGTCCGACGCGACGACCGGCAGCGCGCATGCGAATGCTCGGGTGAGCACCATTCCGAAGCTCTCCTGCCCGAGCGACGGCGCGATGAGCGCCTTCGCTCCGAGGAGCGTCGCCGTCAGGTCGTCCTGGCTCAAGAAGCCGACGACATCGATCCCGGCGTCGGGCACACGCTGCCGGGCGAGCAGCAGCCGAACCGCCAGCGGATCCGCCCCCGCGATTGTCAGACGAAGTCCACTCCGGCGATGGATCTCCGGCCAGGCCGAGAGAAGGATCTGAAGCCCCTTGCGCGCCTCCTGCCGTCCGGCGAAGACGATTCGGTGCTCACGTTCGCCGGCCGGCGCTCGGTCGGGCACGAGAACCCCGTTCGGGATGACGTGGTACTCAGCTGGCAGCCAGCGCTCCTGCGAGACTCGCGCTCGCTCCGAGACGGCGATCCGGTAGTCGAGGCGGTCGGCGAGGAAGCCCCATACCGGGGCGCAGAAGCGCATCCACCCGAGCTCGCCGGATGCGTGGAACGTCCCGACGAGCGGAGTGCGGGCAAGCATGAGCGTCGCGACGCAGATGGCAGGCGTCATCGGCTCGTGCAGGTGGAGCACGTCGAAGCGCTCGCGCTCGAGGGCACGACGAATCCGGCCGAATGCACGCGGCGAGAGAACGATGTTCGGCAGCGAGCCGTTCGCCGGCACGATCACCGAACGGCCCACGGCCACGACGTTCCCGGGCGGCTCGTCGTGGCGGCCGACGCGCGGATGTAGCACCCGCGTGAAC
>JACCVK010000120.1 GCA_013698195.1 Actinomycetota bacterium
GTGTTACAGCTATTTCGACGGACACACTGACTATCACCCGGGCGCAGGAAGGCACGTCGGCCAGGACTGTGGTGGTTGGTGATCAGATCGCGGCGACGATCACCGCGAAGACGCTCACGGACGCCGAAAACTCCGTTCTGATCTACGACTCGGTACTCGGAGCAGACGCCGCCAACTTCGACGTGTCCAGCATTTCGGCAACGTACAAACATCTGCAGCTTATGCTCAGTTGCCGAAGCTCTCGGGCCGCTAACAACAACGATAGCTTGACGATGCGCTTTAACAACGACTCAGGTGCTAACTACGACATCCAGTACCACCAGGCGCTCGGGGCAACGAACGCCCAGGGCGAAGCTTTCGCCCAGACCTCGTTCTCGAACGCGGGGGGTGCGCCAGCCGTAGGAGCGATGCCAGCCGCTACCTCGCCAACTAATTCACGGGCGCAAGTTGCGATCGACATTCTCAACTATGCCGAGACGACATTTCGTAAGAACTTCACGTCGCGCTGTACGGCTAAATACACCGAAGCCGCCCAAGGTTTGCGGATATGGAGTGCCGCGGGTGAATGGCGCTCAACGGCGGCGGTCGATCGGATCACGCTTTTCCCGGTGTTCGGAAACTTCCTAACTGGCTCTCGCCTAACGATCTACGGAATGAACTGATCGGCATGAATCCCAACCTCTTCGTCTGGACGAGCGACTGGCACCTCGTCTCTGTGATCCAGCTTCCAGCGGATAGCACCCCACCGACGCTCTACACCTTCGACGGAGAGACGGTGCTCGCTGGTACGGGAACGCTTGCCGGTTCACGGGTGACCTACGCCGGGACGATCGAGGTCTAGATGTTCGGTGCCTTCTACTTCGCCCAGTCGTACTTCGCTCAGGGGTATCCGAGCAGCTCCGAGGAACCCCAGACCCCGCCCTACGCCAACGTGACCATTCGATGACGGTGGTAGGCTCGCAGGCGTGAAGGAGGGCATCGTCGAGCGGGTTCTCGGGCCCAACGGAGAGGTCGCCGAGATCATCGTCAAGGCTCCGATCGCCGAGATGCGCCTCGCTGCGGCGGAGGCGGGATTCGACCCTCCGAGCGAGGGCGAGGTCGCCGAGGTCGCGATGCGCGTCGCTCAGGAGGAGTACGACGAGGCGGCGAAGCAGAAGCTCGCGGGCTCGACCATCGCGACCGTCGCGCTCGGACTCGCCTACGCGATCTACGCCGACGTCGACGTCCGGGCTCGGAGCCGGGGCATCGACGGGCTCGAGGTACGCATCCCGCGGGAGATCGTCGAGCGCGTCACCGGCGCGAAGCTCGCGATCTCGGAGACCGCCGATGGCGACGTCATTCTGCGTTGGAGAGAACGTGCTGAGCGCCCTATCGAACCCGAGGAGATGAGAGCCTGATGGCGAGACCGAGAGCAGCGGCGAGGAAGACCGAGGGCGGGGAGTCCGACTTCCGGATCTTCATGGAGTCCCCCGACGGCCGGACGAACCGGACGATCGAGCTACGCGCGAAGTCGAAGGACGCAGCTCGCAGAATGGCCGAGCGCCAGGCCGACGACATCGCGGAACAGTACGGCGAGGACGCCTACTCCGTGAAGTCGATCGAGGCGATCTGATCCCCAACCTCGTCCTCACGAAGATTGCAGAGACGTCTTCGACGATCACACTCGGGTGGACGCCGCCCGCCGGAGTCGTGGGCTACCGCTTCACCGCCGAGCGGCAGGCCAAGCCCTCGCACACCTGGGATCCGGCGCGGTCGAGTGCGAAGTTCTCAAAGGGCTCGGCCTGGTATCGCGTCGAGGCGCTCGGGGTCGAGGCGCTCGGGTCGTATCCGACCGCGGCTCAGCCGCCAACGGGACAGGGCGGCAAGCACGTCTCCTCAGTCCACCAGCAGGACTACCAGCCCTCGCTCATGCAATACGGGAAGGGCGATCTCTTCTTCTGGGGGGAGTGGGCCGCGAAGCAGGCAGCCGCCGAGCTGTCGATTCCGGTCTATGCGTACTGCTCGGCGGTCAACGCTCGCGACAGCTTCTTCACCGGCCTCACGCCCGCCGAGGCTCGAAACGGCGGCTGGGGACTGAAGGACACGAGCGGCAATGAGCTTCACGTCAAAGGGTGGGGCTCGAGCGACGTTGCCTGCGACATCGGCAGCGCTGGTTACCAACAGGCGTGGGCCAACAAGGTCATCGCACAGCACCGTGACACGGACGGAGCGCAGGGGACGTTCATCGACGACCTCGCGCAGAGCCCGCACATCATCAGCGGCACTCCAGCCAAGTATCCGAACCAACCGACCTGGCGAGCCGCGATGGAATCGTTCGTGAGAGCAGTCGGCCCGAAGCTGAAGCCCGCCGGTCTGAAGGTCATGCTGAATACGGG